>DXLT01000075.1:0-6034 GCA_019414555.1 Collinsella sp. | reverse complement strand
CGGCTCGGTAACGTGGCTCGTCGGGCCTGGCCGGGCGGCGCGGATTAGTTTTTCGTTCGGTCAGGTCCTGGGCTCGCTCGGAAAGCACATTAAGTGCTTTCCGGCTCGTGCGGAATCTACGAAAAACTAATTCGCGCCGCCCGACCAGGTCCTAGGTTTACTTGCTTGCCGCCTAGATGGTGTCTTGAGTGTCTAGATACTTGGCTGATTTTTTGGAATGAAGGGGGCTCCTTGTTGGCAAGGAGCCCCCTTCTGGTTTGGTTACTTTGGAACTGTGGGCGCTTCCCTATTTGGCGTCGGCCCAGGTTATGCCGGTGCTGGCTTCGGCGATCAACGGTACTCGGAGGTCTACTACGTGCTCCATGACGTCGCGGACCATGGTGGTTAGGCGCTCGACTTCGTCGATGGGGCACTCAAAGTCCAGTTCGTCGTGTACCTGCAGGATCATGTGGGCGGCAAAGCCTTCTTCTTCCAAGCGACGGCTTACGCGGGCCATGGCGATCTTGATGATGTCGGCGGCGGTGCCCTGCATGGGATGGTTCATGGCCGTGCGCTCGCCAAAGCCGCGGAGTTGCGGATTTTTGGCCTTGAGCTCCGGAATATGACGACGGCGGCCGTACATGGTCTCGGCGTAGCCCGTCTGCTTGGCGCGCGCCACCACGTTGTCGAGGAACGTGCGCACGCCCGGGTAGGCCTCGTAGTAGCGGTCGATCATGTCGCGCGCCTCGGCCATCGAGATATGCAGCGACTGCGACAGGCCGTAGGCCTGCTGACCATACACGATGCCAAAGTTCACGGCCTTGGCGCGACTGCGCAGGTCGGGCGTTACCTCGGACACCGGCACGCCGAACACGCGCGCCGCCGTCTCGGCATGGAAGTCCTCGCCCTCGTTAAAGGCGCGCACCAAGTGCTCGTCACCCGAGAGATGCGCCAGCAGACGCAGCTCGATCTGCGAGTAGTCCACCGCCAAAAAGACGCTTCCCTCGCCTGCCGAAAACGCCGTCTTAACGGTACGACCCAGCTCCGAGCGCGTCGGGATGTTCTGCAGGTTCGGGTCGCTCGAGGACAGACGCCCCGTTGCCGTGATGGTCTGGTTGTACGTAGTGTGTACGCGACCGTCACCACGGCGTAGCGGGCCCAGGGTGTCCAGATAGGTGGACTTGATCTTAGACTTCTCACGCCAGTCCAAGATCAGACGCACGATTTCGTGGTCACGCGCAAGGTCGCTCAGCACCTTGGCGTTGGTCGAATAATAGCCGCGCTTAGTCTTCTTGAGGCCCTTGGTCGGAAGCCCCATCACATCAAAGAGCACATGCGACAGCTGCATGGGACTGCCAATATTAAAGGTCTCGTCACCCGCCAGGTCGCGAATACTGCGCTCAACCTCGGTAATCTGGGTCGCCAGACCCTCGGACAGACTGTGCAGACGGTCGGGGTCCACGAGCATGCCCGCGCGCTCCATCTTGGCAAGTACCGGAACGAGCGGCATCTCGATGCCATCGAACACGTTGGCGGCATTCTCACGGGCCATGCACTCGCGCAACGGTGCCACGAGCGCCAGCGTCAGAGCCGCAGTACGGGCGGCAGGCGCCGGAGCGTCCTCACCAGCACCCTCTGCGCCGCGCGCCGCAGGCAGCGCCATCTGCAGATACGTATCGGCCAGATACACCTCGTCAAACTCGGAGCGGTCGGAATCCAACAGGTAGGCGGCAACAACGGTATCGAAGATGCGCGTGGAATCGACTGCCAGCGGATCCATGAGCTCGAGCTCAGAAGAATCGATGGGCGAAAGCTCGTGCAACAACGCCTTCATATCCGGGCTCGCCACGCGGCCCTCCACAAACAGGCGCGCAAGCACGCCGGCAATCACGCCGTGGGCGAAGTTGAAGCCATCGACTACGGCAGTGGTACCGCCGTCGCCCTCCTCGAGCGCGAACAGGCCCTTGGACGTCGCCAACCACAGCGTGCGCGTCAGTCCAAAGAGCGCGCCCTCTTCCTTGTCGTCGTCCACCACGGCGGCGACCCACTCGCCGGCATCAATCGCGCGGGAAACCTCAGCCGCAACGGCACCAAGCGCGTCGGCATCGCCGGCGGCTGCGCGAACCATCGCAGGTATCTCAAACACACTGGAGGCAGCAGCAGCCCCGCCCTCGCCGCCGATCAGCGCCAAGAAACGGTTCTGCATGGCGGTGATACCAAGCGTGCCCAGCGCCGCGGACACTTCGTCGGCAGAAAACGCCGGGAAGGACGTTTCGTCAAAGTCGAGCTCGACGGGCGCATCGGTGCGAATGGTTGCGACCTTGCGGCTCAGCAGCGCATCGTCGATGTGCGCACGCAGGTTCTCGCCCATCTTGCCCTTGACCTCGTCGGCATGCGCGATGACCTCGTCCAAGCTGCCGTACTGTGCGATGAGCGCGCTCGCCTTTTTGGGGCCGATGCCCGGTACGCCGGGAATGTTGTCCGACGTATCGCCCTTTAGACCGTAAAAATCGGGCACGAGCGCCGGCGTAATGCCGTGATACAGGTCGTCCACGCTCTCGGGCGTCATGATCGCCACGTCGGACAGGCCCTTGCGGGTCGAGACCACGTTGACGTGCTCGGTCACGAGTTGATACATGTCGCGGTCGCCGGTCACCAGCAGCATGTCGCAGCCGGCCTCTTCACCCAGGCGCGCCATGGTTCCCAGGATATCGTCGCCTTCCCAGCCCTCGGACTGCAGAATCGGCACGTTGAGCGCGGTGAGCAGCTCCTTGATCATCGGAAACTGCGCATGCAGATCGGGGTCCATGGGCGGGCGTTGCGCCTTATACTGCGGCAGCATCTCCATGCGCACGCGCGGTTTGCCCTTGTCAAACGCCACGACCACACCGTCGGGGTTAAAGGCATCGATCATCTTGAGAAACATGTTCAGAAAGCCGAAGATCGCGTTGGTGGGGCGGCCGTCCGGCGCATTCATGGTGGGCGGCACGGCGTGGAAGGCGCGGTGCATGAGCGAGTTGCCGTCGATAACGGCAAAGGTGCGGCGCTTGTCAGACATATTGAATACCTCGCTTTGGGCTGGGCACGGTTTGCTCACACCAGTTTACACGCTCCCCGCCCCGCGGCCACCGCACATCAGGCTTCCCTGCCGCCGCGGGCCCGCGCGTGATACGATGGCTCACGGTACATCAACCAGCACGATCGATCCGAAAGGAGCCTGCGTCATGGAGCGTCCCTGCGCATGGAAAAAGTACACGCCACAGCAAGTCGAGGAACTCGAGGAGCTTTGCCGCGGCTATAAGCAGTTTTTGAGCGAGAATAAGACCGAGCGCCTGTGCGTCAAGACCGGCATCAAGATGGCCGAGGAGGCGGGCTACGTCGACTTGGAGACCGTGATTGCCGAGGGCCGCACGCTCAAGGCCGGCGACAAGGTGTACGCCGCCAATCACGGCAAAGACCTCATGCTCGTCAACCTGGGCACCGTCCCGCTCGAGCAGGGCTTTAACATCCTGGGTGCTCACGTGGACTCGCCGCGCCTGGACCTTAAGCAGAATCCCGCCTTCGAGGCCGGCGACATGGCCTACCTTGACACGCACTACTACGGCGGCGTCAAGAGCTACCACTGGGTGGCCTCCCCGCTCGCACTCGTGGGCGTCATCTGCAAAAAGGACGGTACCACCGTCGACATCAATATCGGCGACAAGGCCGACGACCCGGTCTTTACCATCTCCGACCTGCTGATCCACCTCTCGAGCGAGCAGATGTCCAAGCCTGCCAAGGACGCCGTCGACGCCGAGATCCTCGACGTGATCGTGGGCGGTCGTCCCGTCAAGTTCGATGGGGACGACAAGGACGCCCCCAAGGAGCCCGTCAAGCAGATGTTCCTGGACATCCTCAAGGAGCAGTACGACGTCGAGGAGGAGGACTTCCTCTCCGCCGAGATCGAGGTCGTGCCCGCCGGCCCCGCCCGCGACATGGGCCTCGACCGCTCCATGATCTTGGGCTATGGCCACGACGACCGCGTCTGCGCCTACCCCTCTATGCTCGCCCAGATCAACGTCACCAACGTGGAGCGCACGAGCATCACGCTCATCGTCGACAAAGAGGAGATCGGTTCCGTGGGTGCCACCGGCATGACGAGCCGCTTCTTCGAGAACACCGTCGCCGAGATCATGACGCTCGCCGGCGAGGGTAGCCCGCTGGCCCTGCGCCGCGCGCTCGCCCGCAGCCGCATGCTCTCCTCTGACGTGTCCGCCGGCTTCGACCCGGGCTATGCCGCCAAGTTCGAGACCAAGAACGCCGCCTTTATGGGTCGCGGCCTGTGCTTTAACAAGTACACGGGCAGCCGCGGCAAGGGCGGCTCCAACGACGCCGATGCCGAGTATGTGGCCCTCGTCCGCGACATCATGGACAAGGCAGGCGTGGATTTCCAGACCTGTGAGCTCGGCCGCGTCAACGCAGGTGGCGGCGGCACCATCGCCTACATCATGGCCAAGTACGGCATGAATGTCATCGACTCCGGCGTTGCCGTTCTGTCCATGCACGCCCTATGGGAGGTCGCCAACAAGGCCGATATCTACGAGGCCTACCGCGGCTACAAGGCCTTCCTCGAGCGCGCCTAACCAGCCCTTCATAACTTGCGGTGAAATGCGGACTAAACTGGCCCATAAACGGCCAAAACAGACCGTATTCCACCGCAACTTTTTGTGGCAGAGGAGAGTTCATGCTGCAGGTCATCATTTCGCCCGCCAAGCAGATGCGCGCGGCCCAAGATGCTTTTGAAGTCCTGGGCATTCCACCCTTTGTGCACGAGACGGCTCGCCTCCACCGGGCACTGCTAGATATCGAGCGGAATGAAGGCAGCGGCGGCCTGCAGGCGCTGTGGAACGTAAGTGACAGGCTGCTTACAGCGTGCCTGGATACGCTTCACGAATTTATGCCCGTCCTGAGCGATGCCGACCTCGCCGATCCCGATATCGCGCGTCGAATCTCCCCCGCCGTCATGTCCTATCACGGCATCCAATACCAAAGCATGGCGCCCGAGGTCATGGATGCCGCACAGCTCGACTGGCTGCAAAACCATCTCTGGATCCTCTCGGGACTCTACGGATGCGTACGCCCCTTCCATGCCGTTGAACCGTATCGGCTGGAGATGGGCGCGAAGCTTGTCGTCGACGGTGCCCGAGACCTCTACGCATTTTGGGGCGACAAGCTCGCACGGACTATCGCTCCGGCAGGCTCAAACACCACGATCGTCAACCTCGCCAGCGTAGAGTATGCCAAAGCCGTTCTGCCCCACCTCGCGGGCGACGCCACAGCCGTCACATGTCTCTTTGGCGAAGGCATCCGCAACGGGAAGCCCATCCAACGGTCGACCGCCAGCAAAAAGGCGCGCGGCTCCATGGTGCGGTGGATGGCAGAAAACAAGCTCAAGGATGCAAGCGAACTTACCGCATTCAACATCGGCTATCGGCACATCCCCGAGCTTTCAGACAAAAACACCCTGGTTTTCATGAACGCACAGGCACAATAGGCCCGCCGTTTCCAAACACCCCATTACTCCGCCAAGCCATCGGCCTTTGCAATCTCGCTCGTCGAGCCATCTTGGTAGGTAATCTTAACGTGCTCCACCTCGGATACCGCAGCGCCCGCCGAGGGCTCCAAGCGCCATTCCGTCAGCGCAATGTCCATGGTCGTGGGCACGTCCCCTTGATCTTTGAGCTTCACCGTCAGCGTTTTGAGCGTCGCATCAAACGTCACGCGTTCGATTTCTTCGCCCGGAATAGACCCGCCGCTCAGCTGCAGCTGCACAAACTCGTCGCGCGGATACCAATAGTCCCCCGGCGCGGCAACGGTATTGCCGCCCGCGACCCTCACCGTCATTATCGGCAGGGCATCGTCGGCCTCAAACTCCCAGGCAGCGCCGCCGCGACCGCCAAACGTCCAAATACAAAAGGCAATCACCAGCACGGCAAGCACCGCAAAGCCAATTGCGACAATGCCATGGTGCGCATGGTTTTCCTCGGCTGATACATTCTCTTGCGTCCTTCGATAT
>DXLT01000074.1:0-6071 GCA_019414555.1 Collinsella sp. | reverse complement strand
GCAGACCATATCAGCCTTGCTTTGGAGCGCGAGCGCAAGGGCGTCTCCTGTGAGAATCCGTTGCTGCTCGAGATCCAGCAGTTCTATCGCAAGGAGTATGCACTTGCGGGCCGTGCGCTGCAGATTATCAAGGAGTATATGGGCATTCAGATGAGCGAAGAAGAGCAGGGTTTCATTACGCTGCATATCGTCAACGCCACCATGCCGCAACGCTCCGATCGTTTGATTGTTTCGGTCCAGCTTGTTCGCGACGTGCTCGCGATTGTTTCCAAGCGCTATGCTACGACCCTCGATGACACCTCGCTGCCTTACGAACGTTTCGTTCGTCACCTGCAGTTTTTCGCACAGCGAGCGCTCGATCCTACGGCAGGGCAAATCAACGGAGACGCGCTGTTCCGAATCGATGAAACGGCGTATCCCTGCGCATTCTCGTGCGCGGACGCCATAGCCGCCCACTTGTCGTCTACCTATAACGTTGTCGTTACCGATGCTGAGAAGAGTTATCTCGCATATCACATTGTTAACCTGCTTGGAGAACCTGGTCTCTAGGCATAACGTGCCCACACATCGATTGATATAAGGCAAGGCTCACGGTCTTGTCCAGGGCACGTCTGTCTTAATTTGCGGAAAAGGAAGGGGAGTACCGCTATGACCGCAAAAAAGAAGTTCAATTTCAAAGCGCCGTTGGAGGTGTTCGCGAAGTCGATCGTTCAGCCGATGATGTATCTCTCGGTTGCCGGCATCCTGCTCATCGTGGGCATCATTCTGACCAACAAGACCATCTGCGCTTTGGTCCCCGTACTGGGCTCCGGTCCGTTCCAGCTTGTGGGCGCCGTTGTCTATCAGTCGCTGATGTTTATCATCAACAACCTCTCGATTCTGTTCTGCGTGGGCATCGCCGGCGCCATGGCAAAGAAGAACAAGGGCCATGCTTCGCTGATTGCCCTGATGTCGTTCTTCCTGTTCCTGCAGGCTAACAACATCGTGCTCAACGCCACCGGCTCTCTTGCCGATGCGAGCGGCATGCTCGGTCTTACCGGAACCGGCCAGGCCACCGTTATGGGCATCCAGGTGCTCGATACCGGCGTGTTCGGCGGCATTATTCTCGGTTGCATCACCGGTGCCGTGTTCAACAAGTACTCGAACAAGCAGTTCCCCATTGCCCTTTCGATGTTCTCGGGCGTTCGCTTCCCGTTCCTGATCATGATCATCATTTCCTGGATCATGGGCGCTGGGTTCTGCATCGTTTGGCCTCCGGTTCAGGGTGCCATCTCCTCCGTTGCCGGTATCATTAAGGAGTCGGGCAACATCGGCCTGTTTATCTACGGCATGCTCAACAAGCTGCTCGTTCCCACCGGTCTGCACCACCTCATCTACACTCCGTTCCAGTTCTCCGATGTGGGTGGCACCCTGACGCTGGGTGATCAGGTTATCGCCGGCGCCTATCCCATCCGTGTCGCCGAGATGGCAATGACGGGCCAGCCCTTCTCCGATAGCACCTACTTCAACAGCTACACCTTCAACAACCTGTGGCCCTACATCGGTATCGGTCTCGCCTTTATCGTCACCGCTTGCAAGGGGAACAAGGATAAGACCAAGGCCGTTATCATCCCGCTGATCATCACCGCCGTGCTCTCCTGTGTCACCGAGCCCATGGACTTCCTCTTTGTCTTTGCCGCTCCCGTGCTCTTTGTCGTTCACTCGGTTCTTTCCGGCATCTTCCTGGTCCTGCTCAAGGTCCTCTCCGTGCCCGCTTCGACTGCAGGCGGCATCATCAACATCGTGGTTTCCAACCTGGTCCTGGGTGTCGACAAGACCAACTGGCCGGTTATGCTGGTGCTTGGAGTCGTCAACGCCGCTCTGTACTTCTTCCTCTTCACCTTCCTCATCAAGAAGCTCAACCTCCACACGCCTGGTCGCGAGGAGGAGTCCGAGCTCGCGGAGTCCGTTGCCGAGGGCGAGGCCGCCGCGTCTGTCGCGGTGAAGCAGGGCGCTGTTGCCGCAGCTCCCGCAGAGGGCGTCGATGCAGGTATTGCCGACCTGGTCGCAGGTCTTGGTGGCAAGGACAACATCGAGGAGCTCGAGAACTGCTTTACGCGTCTCCGCGTGAACGTTAAGAACCCGGACCTCATCAATGAGGACCTCATCAACCACGTGCCCAACAGCGGCATCAACCGCAACGGCAATAATATCCAGATCATCTTTGGCATGAAGGTCGCCGAGATGCGCGACAAGGTCGAAAACGCAATTGAGAAGGAGCAGTAAACAATGATCATTACTCTGTGTGGTGGCGGATCCACCTTTACCCCCGGCATCGTCAAGTCCATCGCCCTGCGCAAGGACGAGCTCGACGTTGACGAGATTCGTCTGTACGACATCAACGAGGAGCGCCAGCGCAAGATCGGCGTGCTCGTGGACTGGATTTTGCACGAGGACCTCGGCCTGGACATCAAGCTCACGGTGACCACCGACAAAAAGACGGCTTTTACCGACGCGAGCTTCGTGTTTGCCCAGATGCGCGTGGGCGGCTACGCCATGCGCGAGCAGGACGAGAAGATTCCGCTGCGTCACGGCTGCGTGGGTCAGGAGACTTGCGGTTGCGGCGGCCTTGCCTACGGCATGCGCACCATCTTCCCCATGGTCGAGCTGATCGATGACGTTGAGAAGTACGCCAAGAAGGACTACTGGATTCTCAACTACTCCAACCCTGCCGCTATCGTCTCCGAGGGCTGCCGCGTGCTGCGTCCCAACGCTCGTATCATCAACATCTGCGACATGCCGATCGCGATCATCGACGTGGTTTGCGCCGCGCTCGATATCGACAAGAAGGATGTCGAGTACGATTACTTTGGCCTCAACCACTTTGGTTGGTTCACCTCGATCCGCCACAAGGGCGAGGAGGTGCTCCCGCAGCTGCGCGAGTACATCAAGGAGCATGAGATTCTGCTGCCCGACTCTTACCTCAAGGGCATGGGCTCGCTCATGGCAAAGAAGCCCGAGGAGGCCGTCGACGAGCACCCCGAGCAGAACCGCCACACCAAGGGCAGCTGGTACTACGTCTGGAAGGGCGAGTACGAGATCATGGAGTGCTTCCCGGAGTACCTGCCCAACACGTATCTGAACTACTACCTGCAGCAGAAGGAGTTCGTCGAGCACTCCAACCCCGAGCGCACCCGTGCTAACGAGGTTGAGGAGACGCGTGAGAAGAACCTCTTTGATGGTATCGACCATTACGAGAAGACGGGCGAGATCGACGAGAGCACGTTCTATGCGGGCAGCCACGGCGACTGGATTGCCGATCTGGCTATCGCTCTGAAGAACGACACCAAGCAGCGCTTCCTGGTCATTTGCGAGAACAAGGGCGCCATCCCCAACATGCCCTACGACGCTATGGTCGAGCTGCCTGCCTACATTGGCAAGAACGGCCCCGAGGTCATCAGCCGCGACAACATTCCGCTGTTCCAGCAGGGCCTCATGATGCAGCAGCTGAACTCCGAGAAGCTCATTGTCGAGGCTACGATCGAGGGTTCGTACGAGAAGGCGCTTAAGGCCTTTACGCTCAACAAGACCGTGCCGTCGATGAAGGTCGCCAAGGAGGTTCTCGACGACATGATCGAGGCCAACAAGGGTTACTGGCCCGAGCTTAAGTAAAAGCAACAGGGTCGCTGGCCGCATGCCTGAAGCAATGCCCCGCCCACGTGATTGCGTGGGCGGGGCATTGTCGTTTGGTAACGCGTTTTATCAAATATGGCATTTATCTGCGATAATGTTCATTTTCACCGCTGATGGTGACATTTCATACCGCCTGCCGAACTGCGTGGAGACCTAACAACTTTTTAGGTCAGTGTTGTGCGTGTAGCAATTTCGCCCGGCCTCGCCTCCGGGCTGCCATGTGAGAGGGGATCTTATGGCTCGACTGCACGTAATGGAACGCAGCCACGCTCAGGCCGTCATGGACGACCTGCACGATGCACTCGGACGTCGTCTGGCGGTGAGTTCGCTCGCCCCGTGCCCCGTCGAGTTTACGGCGGCGCTCGTCAACCTGTGCTCCACCCAGAGCTGCGGCAAGTGCACGCCCTGCCGCGTGGGCCTAAGCGCGCTGAGCGACCAGCTCGCCGATGTGCTCGAGGGCCGCGCCGACGAGTCCACGCTCAACTTGATTGAGCGCACGGCCCGCACCATCTACCTTTCGAGCGACTGCGCCATCGGCTACGAAGCTGGCGCCATGGCACTCACGGCCATTCGCGGCTTCCGCGACGATTTTGAGCACCACATCCGCGAGCACTCCTGCGGCTTTGACCGCGAGGCTCGCGTCCCGTGTGTCTCGGGCTGCCCGGCGCACGTCGACATTCCTGGTTACATCTCGCTCGTCGAGGCAGGCCGTTATGCCGACGCCGTCAAGGTCATCCGCAAGAACAACCCGCTACCGCTCGTCTGTGGTCTGGTGTGCGAGCATCCCTGCGAGATGCATTGCCGCCGTGGCATGGTCGACGACCCCATGAACATCCTCGCCCTCAAGCGTTTTGCCGTTGAGCATAGCGACCTCAACGACCACAAGCCACATGTAGTGGACAACACCGGTAAGCGCGTCGCCGTGATCGGCGGCGGCCCGGCCGGCCTTTCCTGTGCCTACTACCTGGCCGTGATGGGCCACAAGGTGACCATTTTTGAGCAGCGCCACCACTTGGGCGGCATGCTGCGCTACGGCATCCCCAGCTATCGTCTGCCGCGCGAGCGCCTGCAGGCCGAGATCGACTGGATCTTGAGCGCCGGCATCGACGTGGAGCTCGACCACTCCGTGAGCGGCGAGGAGCTCGCCCGTCTGCGCGACGAGTTCGATGCCGTCTACCTGGCCATCGGTGCCCACAGTGACAAGAAGCTCGGCCTTCCGGGTGAAGAGGCGCCCGGCGTGGAATCGGCCGTCAAGATGCTGCGCGCCATCGGCGATGACGAGCTGCCCGACCTGAGCGGCCAGCGCGTGTGCGTCATCGGCGGCGGCAACGTTGCCATGGACGTGGCACGCTCCGCCGTGCGCTGCGGTGCCGAAAAGGTAAGCATCGTCTACCGCCGTCGCATCTGCGATATGACGGCCCAGGACGCCGAGATTGCCGGTGCCCAGGCCGAGGGCTGTGAGGCGCTGGAGCTGACGGCCCCGCTCGCCATCGAGACGGGCGAGGAAGGTCGCGTGAGTGGCCTGCGCGTGCAGCCGCAGATTATCGGCGAGCCCCGTCGTGGGCGTCCGGCCCCGCGTGCCGCCGCCACGCCCGAGCGCGTCATTCCCTGCGAGCGCGTGTTTGTGGCCATTGGCCAGGACATCGATTCCAAGCCGTTTGAGGACATGGGCATCGCTTGTAAGTGGGGCTGCGTGGTCACCGATTCGGATGGCGCCGTGCCCAACTTCGATGGCCTCTTTAGCGGCGGTGACTGCCAGACCGGTCCCGCCACCGTCATCCGTGCCATCAACGCTGGCCGCGTGGCTTCGGCAAATATCGACCGCTACCTGGGCTTCGACCACAAGATCAAGCTCGACGTGGAGCTGCCGACCGTGCAGTTTAAGGGCAAGCACGAGTGCGGCCGCTGCGAGCTGGGTGAGCGCGAGGCCGGCGAGCGTATTCACGATTGGAATCTGGTCGAGCAGGGCCTTACCGAGGAGGAGGCGCGCCAGGAGGCAAGCCGCTGCCTGCGTTGCGACCACTTTGGCTTTGGCGCGTTCCGCGGAGGGAGGAGCCTGGAATGGTAGAGCTCAACAACCCCACTGTCAGCGACAACACCGAAAGCGGAGCACTCAATATGGTCAAGCTCACTATCGATAATTGCGAGGTCGTGGTACCCGAGCACACCACGATCCTGGACGCGGCCAAGTCCGTCGGTATCCAGATTCCCACCCTGTGCTACCTGCGCGATCTAAACGAGATCGGCGGCTGCCGCGTGTGCGTGGTCGAAGTCGAGGGCTGCGATCAGCTGGTTGCCGCCTGCAACAACTACGTGCTCGACGGCATGGTGGTCCACACCAACAGCCCCAAGGCTCGCGAGGCCCGTCGCACCAACGTGCAGCTGCTGCTGTCCCAGCA
>DXLT01000073.1:336-6184 GCA_019414555.1 Collinsella sp. | reverse complement strand
CGCCGGTTCCCGATACGGCGCATCAGGTAACGCGTGAGTCGCTGCTTGTGCGCAGCGCGGTTTCATCCTTTGTTTTGAAGGCTTACTTGATGAGCTATCTCAAGTTCAACGGGTTTAATAGCTAGCCGACGTATAAAACGGGCGGGACAAAGAGCCATCTGTCGCTTTGTCCCGCCCGTTTTTTTGCTTGGTTGGACTTTATTTGCCCGAAGCTACGCCCATGCCGTAGCCGATGATCAGGCCGTGCATCTCGGCGTAATAGGAATCCAGGCCGTTGCAGGGCATGATGATGGTCTTGGAGCCGGGCCAATGTTCGACTATGCGATCAGTAAGCGCCTGGGCTCCAGCTTCGTTCTCAACGTGATCGATGATGACCTCACCGCCCGTAAAGCCCTCGGCTTCCATAGTGTCGATGATCTTGTTGAGCATCTTCTTTTCGCCACGCGTGTGCCCGACGAGTTCGATTTTACCGGCCTCACTCGCCGTGCCCAAAATGCGGATATTGAGCTTGTTGGCAATGACGCCGGCTGCCTTAGGGATACGTCCGGCTTTGGCGAGGTTTTCGTAATTGCACAAACTGAAGAGGATTTTGCTGTTCTGTTCAAGGCTATCGAAGTACGCGCAAGCATCCTCGAATGAGGCATTCGGATTGCTTGCAAGATAGCGGTCGAACAGCAAGAAAATGAGGTCCATTTTGCCGCCAGCTGCGCGTGAATTGACTAGATGAATCTGTCGGTCGGGCTCCTCGGCAAGAACCATATCGCGAGCCGTGGCTGCCGCGTTGTAGCTGCCCGACACGCCCTCAGAGATCGGCATGCAGATGGTCTTGTCTGCCAATTTGAAGAGCTCGGCCCACTCCCCCACGCTGGGACAAGCGCTCGAAGAGGCATTCGTCTCCGCCTGAACAGCGCAGTTGAGCTCATGAACATCGAGCGAAAGGTCATCGACGAATTCACGCTCCCCCACTCGAATTTTGAGGGGCGCAAATGCAAAGGTGGTATGGGGTGCGATCGGTTGCCAATCGCGGAGGTTGCAGCTTGAATCGGAGATAAGTGCCCAGCTCATAGAGGGTCCTTTCTAATCGTTCCCATTCAATTATAGCCATCTTGCAGACCGATTGGGCCGCTATCTAGTATTCAAAACTAGATAGCGGACTGCACTAAAGGCAAAAGAATGGACCCCATGACTCAAAGCCACGAGGTCCATATCCGTTTGCTTTATCTGAATACTTAGTAGCGCACGAAAATGTAGTTGTTGTTCATGCCGGCGGCAACGGAGCTGATGATAACACCCGTGTTGTAGTCGGAAGCATGAATCATCTGACCACCACCGATGTAAATGCCGGTGTGGTACGAGTTGACCACAACGTCACCGGGCTGCGGATCAGACACACGCGTCCAGCCCATAAAGGTGCCCGTGGTGCCCAGGCGGCAATAGCGACCAGTGAGGCAATAGCTAACAAAACCAGAGCAGTCGAAACTGTTCGGGCCAATTCCGCCCCAGGAATAGGCGCAACCAAGCTTGCTGTATGCACGCGAGACAACAGAACCGCCATCGACGGACTGGCTCGGAGCAGAAGGCGTCGGAGCCGGGGCAGGCGTGGAGGGCTGCGGTGTCGGAGCAGGTGCCGGCGTAGGAGCCGGAGTGTTGCCGCCCTGGTTGTTGTTATTGCTGGTCTGGCCACCGTTGTTGGTGTTCTCGGTCGCACCGGCAGTCTCGTTGCTCACCGTGGCCTTTTCGGCGGTACTGGCGTTGATGCCGGCCTGCAGCGCGGCGTTGGCCTCGGCCTCTGCGGCAAGCTCGGCCTGCAGCTGCGAATCCAGGGAGTTTACGACGTTCTGGGCTTCAGCCTGCTGGGCGTTAAGCTCGTCGACCTTCTTTTGCGTGGTGGCGACGTTCTTCTCCTGCTCGGCCTGCTTATCGGTGAGCTGCTGTTTAAGCTCCTTGACCTCTTGAATGGTCTGAGCTTGCTTATCGGAAACTTTGCCGTAGTAGAACAGACGGTTGAGCATATCGCTCAGGTCATCGACGCCCGTCAGAACCTGAAGCAGGCTCAGACCGCCGGTTTTGTACTCGCCGGCGACATAGGTCGAGAGCTTGGCCTGACCATCGGCGATCTCCTGCTGCTTTTGCGTGATCTCGCCAGCAGTCTGATCGAGCGCCTGCGTCTGCGTGGCGAGCTCATCGTAAATCTGCTGGGTTTGGGTACCGATCTGCTCGAGCTTCGTACGAGCAGCGGCAAGGTCGGATGCGGTATCGGCGTAGGCAGGAGCCGCGAGGCCCAAGCCCAAAACACAAGCGAGGGTTGCCGTAGCAGCGCAGCGTGCCATGTTTTTGTGCGTGTTTGCTGTGCGCATGTAGCTTCCTTTCCAGTAACTAAGGGTAACGGCTAGTCCACCGTCACCAGGCTAAACAGCTCCACATCGTCATCAGACGGCGTGAGCTTCTCGCGCGGGTTGAGAAACGCAAGCTCAAGTATACAACCGTAACCGATAAGCTTTGCGCCCATATCTCGCACCAGTTTACCTGTTGCCTCGACGGTTCCGCCCGTCGCGACCAAGTCGTCCAGAATCAACACGGTATCTTTAGAGCTGATAGCGTCGGCATGGATCTCAATGGAATCCGTTCCGTACTCGAGCTCGTAGCTCTGGCTTACGGTCTCGCGCGGCAGCTTGCCCGGTTTACGTGCGGGAACAAAGCCGGCGCCAAGGGCTACAGCCACCGGTACGCCAACCATAAAGCCTCGAGCCTCTGGGCCCACGACCTTGGTGATTCCCATGCCGGCAAAGTGCTCGGCGAGGGCATCGGTCATGGCTTTGAGCGCCTCGGGATTGCCGAAGAGCGGCGTGATGTCTTTAAAGATGACTCCGGGCTCGGGATAGTCGGGGATGTCGACGATTTGAGATTCGAAGTCGTACATTGCATGACCTTTCAATGGGTTGCCGGATAAGCGGCAGCTGTTACTTGCCCGCGGTGACGGTGCCGGATTGCGAAGGGGCGACGACCTTGAGCGGCTTGACGAGAGAATCCTCGTGCGAAGCCGGCGCGGCTATCTCTTCGTTTTTGGCCTTGGTGGACTCGGAGCGAGTGATTTCCTCATCGAGTGCATCGATGTCGGCGTCTTCGACCACGGCGTTGAGCGACTCAAAAACGCGGTTCTTGAGCAGCGCAGTGTGCACACCCTCGGTCAGGTCGTGAAGCTTCTTAAACGCACGCTCGAGCTTGGCGTCGCGCTCGTCATCGGAGGTATCCATTCCGAGCATGCTCACGAGCACCTGCTCAAACATCGAGGACTCTCGGTTGGCGGAAGACACGTACTGACGCAGGTTGCGCGGCTCGATATGGAAGCGTGACAGCTCGGAGCAGTAGCGGATGATCGGAAAATCGCGACCATCGACAAGCTCGCGATTCTGCGGACTCTTGATGATGCGAATGAGGTCGTTCTCGGCGAGCGAGCGGATAAACGAAATCTCGACGCCCAGCATATCGGGAATGGTCTCGATGGGATGCAGCTTTTGCTTAGTCTCCTTGGGCTCCGTCTTGAGCGGAACATCGGACAGCAAGCCCACCTCGTAGGCGAGCGTTGACAGGTCCGTGGCGTTTTCCAAACGCTGCTTAATCACGTTGAGCGGCATATAGCGGGTCTTCTGCAGGTGCAGAATGACCTCCAGGCGATCAACGTCCTCTTTGGAGTACTGACGGTATCCCTTAGGCGTACGATGAGGGGTAATGAGTCCCTCATCTTCGAGAAATCTAATTTTTGAGTTCGAAAGATCGGGGTATGCGCCTCGAAGAAGGTTGACGACTTGGCCGATACTCAGATAGTTGCGTTCGGCCATGCCCTATTCACCGGTTTCGATGCGCTCCGGCGTGCTCTCGTGGTAGATGAGCGTAAACGTACCGATCTGGACGGAAGAACCGTCGTGCAGCGGGGCTGCATTGACGATGGCACCGTCGACCCAGGTGCCATTGAGCGAGCCCAAGTCCTCGATGCGAGCGCCGAGGCCCTCGCGAATAATGCGGGCGTGGCTGCGCGAAACGGTCATGTCATTGAGGAAGATGCCGTTCGCAGGATCGCGGCCGATGGTGGTCACGTCGTCCTCGAGCTCAAAGGCGGCACCAGTCTGCGGACCCTTGACGATGGACAGAACGGGAGCGGTGATGCGCACGTTGGCCATAAGGTCGGGAACGGTGACGTCGCTTGAAGGCACGCGGAATACGCAGGTAGCGTCAGCAGTCTTATCATTCTGAGGCATATTGTTAACCATGTTGTCCATGACAACCCCTAACTTATCGCGGACGTGCCGCAAATAATGAACCGTACGTAATCATACCCCAACGAATCAGTCTTCGATTTCAGGGTTCAGAAAGTCGATGTCCTCGTCCTCGGGATGCGCGAGAGCCTGTTTAATGGCCGCTCCGCCCTTAATGGAGTAGATGACAGCCGTGAGCATGGAGAAGATCACGCCGCCGTACACAAAGAAGATGCCGAGGGGCACCGAGCTTCCGTTGAGGCCCGGGAAGGCCGTAAGGGTTGCAGGTAAAAGATGCAGGCCGTCAATAACGGGGAAACCGAGCAGCATGAGCGAGAAGCCGGTCATGAGCAGCGCTGTCGCAATCTTTCCGGGGAAGACGACGTCAATGGGACGAGGGTGGTAATGGCGAACGATAAGTGTGCCGATGCCCAGATAGATGTCACGGCCGATAATGAGCACGCAGACCCAGATGGGTAGCTCTCCGCGGACCACCAGTCCCAAGACGCCGGTAAACAGCAGTGCACGGTCGCAGATGGGGTCCATGACCTTGCCGAGCCACGAGACCGTTTTAGTCATGCGGGCAATCTGACCGTCCATCCAGTCGGTGGAGGCCGCAACGGCGTAGATAACGATGGCGATGACGCGGTTGTTATCCGTCACAAACAGGTACAGAAATACCAGGGTGAGGATCAGGCGCGTAAAGGTGATGAAATTGGAGATCGTAAAGATCTTATTCGACGGGTAATCGGAAGTGCCGATAAGCTCCTTTTTGATCTTCTTTTTGATGCCCACAGGACTCCCCCGCTGGTTAACGACAAAACTTTCGATACTATACCCGTTCCGGCGATGTCTATCCAGCGCAGCCATAGAGAGTCCAGACATGTGGAGG
This sequence comes from Collinsella sp., assembly GCA_019414555.1. Taxonomy (GTDB): domain Bacteria; phylum Actinomycetota; class Coriobacteriia; order Coriobacteriales; family Coriobacteriaceae; genus Collinsella. The sequence continues at coordinate 1,039 of DXLT01000073.1, read as the reverse complement.
GCGCTTTTAGGCGGCGGGGATTTCGCATTCGTGTACATCAGCCTCCAAACATGTCGAAAAATGTCGATTTTGGTGGCTGATGTACACGTTTTGATTCGGTGATTACATCGAGCGGGAACGTTGTTGCTTTAAGCAAAATAATCATGGTGATTAAAACAAAAAAGGTCAGGCACTAGGTGCCTGACCTGCAAACTTCTGGTCGGGACGACTGGATTCGAACCAGCGACCCCTTGACCCCCAGCGAGGTCAGAATGACCCTGACCTGTGCTTATTTTGTTAAAACACGCGCAGATAGCGCAAGTAGCGCATTTCCGCATTTGCATATTTTACCAGCTCAGCGCGGTCTGTCCAGATAGCATATTTTCGGCTTCGAGGAGCGCGGTGCAGCCGATGATTTAATCAACGGGGGTAGGAGCCCCGAATCGTCGCCTCTCCGGGTTCCCGCAGGTGGGCCCACCTGTTTCTAATCAACTGCGGATTTAGGAGCAGACATGCAGAACGAGAAATGCAGCAATAAAACCTTACGCGTATGCGGAGCCGGCGGCGTGAGGAAGAACAAGGGCAAATGGCAGGCTGTCGTGACGGTGGCCGACGAGATGACCGGGAAGAAGGTCCAGAGGACCAGGAACACCCGCGTGCCCTGCCTGAAGCAGAGCGCGCGGGGAAAGGCGGCGGCGATGCGCGTCCTCGCGGAATTCAGGTC
>DXLT01000073.1:0-326 GCA_019414555.1 Collinsella sp. | reverse complement strand
TCAGATGTGTATAAGAGACAGGAATTCAGGTCGGAGGTCGAGCTGGAACTCGCCGAGGCCGAGGAGGCGAGGGCCGCTATCGGCGCCGGGCTTCCCGCCGAACAGCGGGATGACTACGCCGCGCTGCCGCTTTCCGAGGCGCTCGAGAAGTTCATCGACTTCTGCCTGGAGATGAACAGGATCACCCCGACGACCCGCGACGACTACCACTACAGCGCCCTGCACATCGAGCGAGACGAGCTGGGTCTGGTCCCGTGAACGAGGTGACGACCGACGACGTCAACGCGTGGTCGAGGCGCAGGATCGCCCTGGGCACGGCGCCGGAC
>DXLT01000072.1:1884-6376 GCA_019414555.1 Collinsella sp. | reverse complement strand
GCTCTATCGCAATGCCGCCGGCAATATCCGCTTTGGTTCGGATGCCATCCGTGCGCTCGGCATGCTTTCCGAGTCCTGCGCGCTCGATTACGAAGAGGGCGAGGAGCCGACGTTTGAGCCGGAGCCTGCTCCCGTTGCACAGGAGCCTGCGCCCGCGGCCAATACGGCTGTTGCTCCCGCCGAGCCGGTCGCTGCCCCTGTTGCTGCCGCGGAGTCTGACGCAAAGCCCGCGCTCGATTCTGCAGCCGGTCTGGATATTCTGGCGCCTGCCGCTCCGGCACAGGTTGAAGCCGAGACCGCCGACGAAGACTATGACGAGTACCCGCAGCGCGTGTCCTATGAGAGTGACACCGATTTCTCGGCCGAGCTTCCCTCGACAACGCCCCATGCCGATATCGCTTCCGCGTTCTCCTCGATTGGTGCCAGCGCTTCTAGCTTCTTTAAGGGCGCCCTTGCGAAGGGCAAGAAGTTCGTCGACGACTTTGAGGAAAAGCGCGCCGCTGCCCGCGAGGCCGCCGAGCGGGAGGCCATCGCCCAGCAGCAGGCCGCCGAGGCCGAGCGTGAGCGTGCGGCACAGGAGTTCGAGCAGAGTGAGGCCGGGCAGCCGAAGCCTGTCGATGTCGCCGACGCCACGACGTCCTTCGAGGCTCCGCAGCCGACATCCGCAGACGTTGCCGAGGCTACGACGTCCTTTGAGGCGCAGCAGCCGGTCGATGGCACCATGTCATTCGATGCCACGATGACGTTTGAGAAGCAGGGCACCGCAATTGCCGAGCCCCTTCCCATCTCCGATGATGCCCAGGATGCCGCCGATGATTCGGTTGTCGACGAGGCCGATTCCGTTGAGGCCAGCGCACCCGAGCAGGCCGAGGCTCCTGCTATGGAGCAGGAGTCCCCTGCGATCGACGAGGCTCCCAAGACGGATGAGTCCAGGCCTTATTCTACGCAGATCTTTACCATGCCCGCGCCGAGCGACCCCGGTGCCACGGTGGCCAATGTCGCTCCCACGCAGGACGAGACAGTTGACTCCCTCATGGCGCAGATTTCGTCTCAGGTGCCTCCGCGCCAGCAAATGAATATCCCCGATCCGGCTTCCGCGCCTGCGCCCTCTTCGTCGCCGCTGGCCTCGGTCCCCGATCCGTCGCTGCCTTCGATGCAACAGGCCAACGTCGCATCCCGCACGTCGCTGTTCGATCTTCCCGATCCTTCGGCACAGACAAATGATCCCTTTGCGACGGCGCAGGGCCCCGAGCCCACGTCGGCACCGGTCGCGGCCCCCATGCCCATCTCCTCGGGCGCACAGCCGCTCGAGACCATCTCGGCTCCTGCTTCGACGGGCGCCAAGCCGCAGAAGCGTGGCCTGGGTGGCTTGTTCGGTCGCAAAAAGAAGAACGAGCAGGACAGCATGAGCGACTGGCTGGGCGTCGAGGACGATTACGATGCCAAGAAGTCTGGCCGCGGCATTGGCTCGTGGGATAACTTCGAGGATGACGACGACGGTTGGAAGGGCGGCGCCACCTCTTCCGATGGTGCTTCTGCCGAGGATATGCTCTCGGCCGTTGCCTCCATGGGTGACGATGAGCTGCTCGGCCACGATATCTGGTTCGTCGCAACGGGCGCGTCCGATTGCGACGACGCCGGCATGAGGGCGTTTTTGGCCTCGCATCGTGACAAGCTCCGCGGTGTGTTCTTCATCAACCTCGAGTCTATCGGTGCCGGCAGGCTTTCGGTGGTAACGGTCGAGGGCGAGCAGCAGCTGTTTAAGGGCGATCGCCGCATCATGAACCTTGTCAGCAAGGTGTGTAAGTCGTTCCACGTCGATTGCGGCGCGTTCGAGATGCCCTATGCAAAAACCGATGCATCCGCAGCGCTCGAGGCGAGCCGTCGCGCCCTTACGATCGCCGGTGTGGACGGCCCGCGCCTTGCCTGCGCTCGCACCGAGGATGACCTGCCGTACAACGTCAATCCGACCAATATCGCTACGGTGTCCGAGGTCGTGACCGAGGTCATTCGTCGTTCGTAGACAGACCCGCTAAGGAGTCAGCGTGTTTTCGTACATCAAGCGCCATTGGCCCATCTATCTGATTTTGACCCTGATCGCTATCGCATTGGGTTTTGGGGCCGCGTATGTCGTTGGCGTTAAGGGCTCGACGCCCGAGACGACAATGAACGAAGAGGTGGAGCAAGAGCAAAGTTTGGGTGCCGACGGTATTTCCGAGTCCGATCAGGCAGCCATCGATGGCGGTTCGTCATCTGCTGAATAGCCGATTCATCGTTTATGCCCAAGGCGGGCGAGCCGGGAGACTGGCTCGCCCGCCTTTTCATCGTGCTAGCGCTTCTTTGAGGCTGACCTAAGGCGAGCGAACCATATGGCTGCCGTGCCCGAGGTCAGGAGTGCGGTGATGCATGCGGCGACGGTAGCAGATCCCGTTGCCGGCAGGTTCTGAGGCAGGGCGCATCGTTGGATGACGCGGTCCTCATCATGCGCCTCGAGTTTATCGCCACCGCCGTTGCGGCAAAGATCGACGCGCGCGCTGTTGGCAAGTGCGGTTTGGGGCGTATAGGACGACGTTGCCTGCATGTGCACGACTACGCCTCGGGCATCCGAGTTAAGGGCCGCCTTGGCATCGTCGAGATCGTCGTGTTCGTCTTTAAGGTTATCCCGGGTCCAAGAGCCCGCCTCGCTTCTGGTTGTAAAGTCGGCGGCTACCGCACCGTATTCAAAACGGATGCCCGTGATGACGGAGTCGTCCGTAAGATCAATCTCTTTCGTATCGAGCGTGACGGACTTGTCCGTCGGGATATCTGCTTTCCATAGGTGCCACCCGTCGTAATCGACGAGACGCACATCGTCGCCCAGCAGCTTTGTAACCTCTTCCGTTTCGAGCCAAGGATTGCGATGCCCGTCGTCAAGCGTTGCATTGACCTGCTTGCCCGTATCGCTTGTTCCTGCCGGAGACGTTCGATACCACACGTTGCACAGCCCGTTTAGATCACCGACCGCAATAGGGGTTTCAACGGCAACAAGTTTCGCTGCGCCATCTTTGGCACACTCAAGGTCGTCGGTGATGGTCAGCTCGTCGACCCAGGTGCTCGACTCATTTTTGGCGTCGATGGTATAGGAGAAGGCCCCTTGCGTATTGGCCCGTGCTTTGGCTCGGTTTTTTCCGTCGCCGTTGGCAACAAGTTTGCTTATGACTGGCTGTGTAATCTCTTGGCGCTTATCGACGCTCCCCCTGATCTCGATGGGGGCATCCTTCATGGCTACGGTTTGAACTTCTCCCGTGGCTTTTACTTCAAACGTTATCTCTTCGGCGAGGTCGTAGGTACGCGGAGACATCGTTTCGCGTAGGGTGTAGGTGCCGGGTGAAAGGTGCTCAATGCGGTGCGGTTTGCCGGATGAGGTCCAAGAATCGATTTCGTTGCCATTGGAGTCGCAGAGGACAAGCTCGGCGCCTGTCACTTCCTGACCTCCGCACGCGTCGACTTTGGAGACATCGATCTTGGTGTAGTCGTTGGAAACGTCAAGGCGCACTTCGATCACGGGCGTTTGCTGGTCAGCGTACGACAACTTCACAGTATGTGGGGTCGGGTTGAGCAGATAGCCTTCGGGCGCTTGTGTCTCGACAACCTCGTAGGTGGCGGTACCGCATCCCAGCGAAAGATGGTCGACTCGCGCATGCCCCCGTTCGTCGGTTGTAACGGTGGCGACGGTTTCGCCATCCAGGGCAACGATGCTGCCATCGGTTCGCACGATGTCGCCATCAGCGCGGATGTCAAACGTGGCTCCAGCGAGGGTGCGCCCATCTACAGCATCCGTCTTAATGATTTCGATGCTTCCGGTTGCTGCGTCGTCATAGAACGAGGCGACGGCGACTGGTGTCAGATTTCTGTCGGAGGGAATCGTTATCTCCAGGTCTTCTCCGCGCAGATACGGTTCCTTGGCCGATGCCTCGTGCACGTAGTATGTTCCGGGATGAAGTGATTCGGGCAGTGTGACGGCGCCGGCTGTATCGGTTGTGAAGGTATTCATTACATTGTGGGTCGGATACCAACATGTTTGCGAGACGGGCTCGTGGTGGCTATCGAGCAGCTGGAACGTAAAGCCGGCAAGCGGTACGGTGCCGCCGGTCTGAGCATCGCGCTTTACGATTTGAAGGTGTGTCGATAGGGCATGGTTGTCAATGATGTACTGAAGCTCGGCGCCGTCTGCGGACTGCTCTGCTGTGATGGTCCATTCCCCCGCTTGCTTAAATCCTTCAGGGACCGTTTCTGCAACCTCGCGAACGGTGTAGCCCGCGCGGTCGTAGGGAATGGAACCGTGAGTGCCGGCAGGTCGCTTGCCTGCTCCAAACCATGCTTCGGGCTGGTCTTTGGTGGAGGCAAAGCCATAAACGTTTGTGGTCAACGTGCCGACGACTTGTTGGGAGCTATTGCTGACAACTTCAAAGACGACGCCTTCCGCCGGCTGCTCAAGGCCGGACTCATCGTT
>DXLT01000072.1:1559-1874 GCA_019414555.1 Collinsella sp. | reverse complement strand
TCGAGATTTCAAGGTCAAAGGCGATGGGGATGTTGGGAATGCGGCTTTCGAGCTCAACGATGCCCGTATCTCCAAGTTGCTCGGCACCGACGGTGTAGCTCCAGCAGTCGTTTGAAATCAGGTAGCCCTCGGGCGCTTTCGATTCGTAGATGGTAAAGGTGCCCAGGGGAACGTCATTGAGGATCGCCTGTCCGTTTTCGTTGGTCGTAAGGGTGCAAGTCCAGCCGGGAGTTGATTGCGAGACGCAGGTGAATTCAGCGCCCGCAAGCGACGCTCCAACTTGGGCGCCGGCATCCGTGGCGGCATCGATTTTTG
>DXLT01000072.1:0-1549 GCA_019414555.1 Collinsella sp. | reverse complement strand
GGTGATGGTGCCGGGCTGCTCGTTGACAGTGACATGTTCGCCGCTGTTTTGTGTGGTGAAGGCTATTCGGTCGCTTCGAGGGATATAGCCTGCCGGGGCTTTGGTTTCGACCAGGTAATATGCCGTATTGGGCAAAAGCGTTGCTTGTGCACGCCCGTTTTCGTCCATCTGGATAGTGCCGACACGTGCATCGCCCGCACTTTCAAAGATATCGAAGGTTGCGCCGCCGAGTCTGTAGGTGTCGTTGCCGGCGGTGATGTCAGCCTGGGACGATTGTTTTTGGAAAGATACGGAGACGGCGGGCAGAACATAGAGCATGTCCTGGTGTCGACCCTCGCCCGAGACCGGGCCGTGATAACGCCTGGCTCGATGTGGGGCCGCCTTAATGGATCCGGACTTAGCGCTCTCGTAGAGCCAACGTGCAGACGCTACGGCCTCGGCGTTTTCGTAAAACCTACCGCTCCTGGCAACTCCCTTGCTGTTTGTATACGAATAGGTGCCGTCGGGGCGCGTGGTTCCGTTGAGCATCCACACGGCAATCTGGGTGGCGGCACGAGCGAGATCGGGCGACAGATTGTGGCCGCCAAAGGATGTATTGGAGGGGTATCCGTGACAGACGATGGCGGCAAATTCGTCATCGAGCCATGTCCAGCCCTGGTTATATGTACGCCATGGCCCTCCCGGCTTGCTGGGGCCGGGGCAGTCTTGGTTCATACAGTACGAAATCGAAGTGTCCTGTGCCTCGTATTTACCGACACCGAATGGGCCGCAGCCGTCGCTTATGGTGCGGAAATTAAGGGCATCACTCCCGTCGACGGCGAGTGCGGCCCCTGGGGCCAGACAGCCGATCAGAAAAAAGAGGAGCAGGAGCAGCGGACCTGTTGCGATTGCGCTGTGGACAGAGTGCGTGGGTGCGTTGGACATGGCTGCTCCTTATCCCTCGTGCGCCGCACGGGGAGGCCGCGGCGCTTGGGATGAGGCTACCGCCATGGTTCACGCGGGTAAGTACCGGAAGCTGACCAAAAGCTTGCCCGATTTCTAACAAATCGAACTCAATTACAACAATCAGATAAAATCGCAGGTAAAAGATGGTAAGAATAGAAAGACAAAGGTCCTCGTCTACACAATTGGCGCGGTTTTCAAACGATTCTTCACAGCTAAAACAAGCATCGACACCCTTGTATCGAACAAGACAACCGCGTTATACTAGCCAACACACAAGCGGGCATCGCCAAGTGGTAAGGCATCAGCTTCCCAAGCTGACACTCGCGGGTTCGAGTCCCGTTGCCCGCTCCACGTAAAACAGCAGGTCAAGAGCTTAGAGCGCTTGGCCTGTTTCTCTTTTTCGGCTCCGTAGACCACGGAAATAGACCAAATGTAGACCAAACTCCGGTGAAACAGTTTTTCGCCCCGACGCCGCCCGCGTCTCCTCCGGCCCCTTTTTAGGGCTTGGGAAAGTTGGGGCTGATTGGCCCGTGTGCCCCTCCCCGCCCTTTTTTAGTTGTTGACATAGTTGACGTTAAAGCAGCGGGGCCGCACCCCACGCACT
>DXLT01000071.1:4520-6385 GCA_019414555.1 Collinsella sp. | reverse complement strand
AGCATCGCGAGTTCGGCGGCGTTACCTGCCGTCGGTGCAACAACCGCTGCCAGCGCGCGGTCGTGGCATTTGGCGACGGCTCGCTTTACGTCACGGGCAATCGCTGCCCGCGCGGCGGCGCCATCTCATGGGATGAGCTCGTGCGCGAGGTTCCCGCGGCGGAGGAGCTGCGTCCGCAGGGTGCTTGCGAGGCACAGGCACCCGGCACGGGGCGCGACCGGACCGCGGCTGCCCCCAATCTCTTTGTCGACCGCGAGAAGCTGCTGTTCGAGTCGTGCCCCACGGTTCCCGTCTGCGGGGGGCGCGATGTCACGATCGGCATTCCCCGTGTGCTCGAGTTCTGGGACACCATGCCGTTCTGGTCGACGTTCTTCAGCACGCTCGGCTTTAAGGTGCGCGTCTCGGGACGCAGCACCAAGGCGATGTACGAGCGCGGTCTGGCGCACGTCACATCCGACACCGTGTGCTTCCCGGCCAAGCTCGTCCACGGGCACATCCGCAATCTCGTCGACGCCGGCGTCGACCGCATCTTCATGCCCATCATCACGACGGTGCCCACCGAAAACACCGCCTCTACCAGCGAGTGGATGTGCGCCGTCGTAAAGGGATACCCCTACGTGATGCGCAATTCCGATAACCCGGAGGAGCGTTTCGGCGTTCCGTTCGATACGCCGCTGTTCCACTGGTACGACGAGGGCGACCGAAACCGCCAGCTCAAGGCGTGGTGCAAGGAGACCTTCGATATCGATGCCGACCTGGTTGCCAAGGCGACCGAGCAGGCGGACCGCGCGCAGCAGACGTTTGAGAACCAGCTGCAGCTGCGCGGCAGGCAGGTGCTCGAGAACGTGCGCGAGGACGGCGGCTACGCGGTGGTGATCGCTTCGCGCCCGTACCACAACGACCCGCTGGTCAACCACGGGCTGCCCAAGCTCTTCTCTGAGCGCGGCATCCCCGTGCTGACGCCCGATGCGGTGCCGGGGGTCTGCAACGTCGATCTTTCCAACAGCCGCATCGACATCGTGAACAACTACCATGCGCGCATGCTGTCGTGCGCGGTCATCGTCGCATCGACGCCCGAGCTCGAGCTCGTGCAGATGGGCAGCTTCGGCTGCGGCCACGATGCGTATCTCACCGACGAGATCGCGCGCATGATGGGCGAGATGGGCTCCAAGGTTCCGATGATGATCAAGCTCGATGAGAGCGACGTCGCCGGTCCCATGGGCATTCGCGTGCGTTCGTTTATCGAGTCGGTCAACCGTCGTCGCGCGGAGGAGCGTGCCGAGGGCGCCCGGGTGCACGCGGTCCATCCGCTCGACGACCCGTATAAGGTCAAGTACACCAAGCGCGACCGGCACGACAAGATCGCGCTGGTCCCCAACACCTCCCATGCGTTCTGCAGGCTCATGACCGTGGCGATGCGCAATCAGGGCGTGCGCGCCGAGGCCCTTGATATCGGGCGCGAGGATGCCATCCGCCTGGGCAAACGCTATGTGCACAACGACATCTGCTTCCCCGCGCAAATCGTGATCGGCGAGGCGCTCGCGGCACTCGAGAGCGGTAAGTACGACCCGCACGACGTCGCCGTGGTGACTGGCAAGTATATCGGCGACTGCCGCCTGACGCACTACATGCCCCTGCTGCGCCGCGCGCTCGACGCGGCGGGCTACCCGCAGGTGCGCGTCCTCGCCGCGAACCAGCAGAAAGGCGGCGACGCGGAAAAGCTCGAAGTGCCGCTCGGCACCTACTGGCGCGCGCTCATGGCGATAAACTACGGCGACGTCCTCATGCGCCTGCTGCTCCGCACGCGCCCCTATGAGAAGGAAAAAGGCGCGGCCGACGCGCTCTACGAAAAATGGAGCGAAGCC
>DXLT01000071.1:1319-4510 GCA_019414555.1 Collinsella sp. | reverse complement strand
ACGACGTCGATGCCCACAATGCGCATCCGGGCTTCAAGCTCGGCCTTGGCCCGAGCATCCAGATCGCCTACGGTCTTCCCATGATCGATGCCCTCGAGGCCATGCTTAGGCGCATCCGTCCCTACGAGCTCGAGAAGGGCGCGGCGGACGCTGCGTTCGACCGCGCGCTCGATGAGGTTATCGAGGGCATGGAGCGCTCCGGGCTGAGAGGCCAGGCGACGGGCTTCAAACGCGCGCTTGCGATCATGGACGCCGTTCCGTACGACCGCTCGAACCCGCATCCGACCGTTCTCATCGTGGGCGAGTACCTGCTCAATTTCCATCTCGGCGCCAACCACGAGATCGAGCGCTACCTCGAGGACAACGGGCTCGAGGTCATCGAGGCGCGCATGACCGACGTGATCCGCAAGACCTATTTCTACAAGCATGCGCAGTCGCGCGAGTTCCACGTCGACCTGTCGCTGCCCGAAAAGGCCTGGTACGCCACGGCGGACAACCTGTTCGAGCTCGCGCACGACCGTTGCGACCGCCTGGGCGCGGCGAGCCCGCTCTACGAGCCGCCGACGCGCATGCCCGAGCTCGTGCGCGCGAGCGATAAGATCCTGCACCATACGTTCGATGCGGGCGAGGGCGTGCTGATTCCGGCGGAGATTCTCGAGCACGCCAAGCGCGGCTGCCGCAACTTCGTGATCCTGCAGCCGTTCGGGTGTCTGCCCAACCATGTCGTGGGGCGCGGGCTCATCCATGCGCTCAAGGAGCAGTATCCCACGGCGCAGTTCCTGCCGCTCGACTACGATCCCGACGTGAGCTTCGCCAACGTGGAGAACCGTCTTCAGATGCTCATCATGAACGCCAAGGCGCAGGGGTGCGGTGAGGCGCATGGCGAGACCGCGTAAGGACGCCGATGCGCCCGATGCACGCACCCGTATCATCGAGGCGTTTTGGGAGCTCATCGAGAACAACAGCATCTTCGAGCTGTCGGTTGGCGAGGTGACCCGCGCCGCCCAGTGCAATCGCGGAACGTTTTACTACTATTTTCACGATTTCGATGAACTCGTCGCCATCGCCATAGCCCAGCTGCTGCAGGATAACGAGCTCATCACCGATGCCCTCTGGCATTTTTCGAGCGAGGGCGACCTTTCGGCGTTCGACCGGCGCGACGTCCGCTGCCTGCTGCGGCGCATCGTCATCACCATGAGGGCGGGTGCCGCCGAGCAGGTCGTGCAGGGCATCCATACGATCATCATCGACCGCGTGAGAGAGATCGTCCACCCCGACGGAGAAGAGCTCAAGGCAGATTCGAGCTTTGCGGTGGGCTTTCTGGTCTCGGGCATCATGGGCTTTGTGATGGCGGTCGGCTTTGCCCGGGAGGGCGGCGAGGAGATAGACCTCGAGCAGCCGGGGGACAGCGCGTGCGCGTACCTGAGGGCGGTCGCCATGCAGACGGTGGAAACGGTCGCGCAAGTCGAGGGCGTCGATACATCCGAGCTGCTCGAACGCGTCTCCAAGGAGGCCGATGCCTATCGCGCATCGCGTGCGACGAGTCCCGACGTGGTGAAAGACGCCTAGGGTTTCTCTTGCGGGGCGCCTGTCGCGCATCGCGCGGTGAGTCCCGCGATGCGGTCATAACCTGCATTCATGTGAGCCGGGTTTATAGATATTCCTCCAGCTGTTAACATAGACAACCTGTGGGTAAAGAGACAAAAGCGCCGCCGACGGGCGGGCGTTTTGATTTCGATGAACTCATGTAAGGAAACGAGCATGTTAGATAGATTTACCGATCGAGCGCGCAAGGTCATGTCGATGGCCAAACAGGAGGCGCTCGATCTGCACTCAAATAAGGTGGGCACCGAGCACCTGCTGCTCGCACTCGCCAAGGAGGACGAGGGCATCGCTGCCGAGGCGCTGCGCTCGCTTGATATCTCCTACGACGACATCATGGACACCCTCAAGGAGGTCCAGACCACGGTTCCCGAGCCCAGCGAGGAGACCGAGGCTGCCAAGCTTGCCTTTACGCCGCTCGTCATTAGCGTGATGGAGCGCTCCTTCCGCGTGGCACGTGAGAACAACCAGACCTACGTGTCGACCGAGCACTTGCTGATTGGCATCGTCGAAGAGGGTAACGGCATGGCCATGGACATCCTCATGCGCCTGGGTGTGTCGTCCGCCTCCATCAAAAAGGCTATCGAGAAACTTACCGCCAAGGACCAGGACAAGAAGCGTCCGCTCGCCGGCGCCGGTGCCGGGCGTCCCGGTGCGGGCCTGCCGTTCTTTAGCGGCTCGGACGCGTCGCAGCAAAAGGGGAGCGGCACCGATACGCTTAAGCAGTTCGCCACCAACCTTACGCAGAAGGCGCGCGACGGCGAGCTCGACCCTGTAATTGGTCGCGAAAAGGAAGTCCAGCGTATGATGGAGATCCTTTCGCGTCGCACCAAGAACAATCCGCTTATCTTGGGCGACCCCGGCGTGGGCAAGACGGCCATCGTCGAGGGTCTGGCTCAGCAGATTGCAGCTGGCAACGTGCCCGAGAACCTTATGAACCAGAACATCTGGACGCTCGACCTGCCGGGCCTCGTTGCGGGCGCCAAGTATCGCGGTGAGTTTGAGGAGCGCCTCAAGAACGTGATCCAGGAGGCCACCGAAGCTGACGACGTCATCCTGTTTATTGACGAGATGCACACCATCATCGGTGCCGGCTCTGCCGAGGGCTCCATCGACGCGAGCTCCATGCTCAAGCCCGTGCTCGCGCGCGGTGCCTTCCAGATTATCGGCGCCACCACGGCCGAGGAATTCCGCAAGTACCTCACCAAGGACCCGGCCTTCGAGCGTCGCTTCCAGACCATCGATGTCGAGGAGCCGAGCGTCGAGGACACGGTCAAGATCCTGACCGCGCTCAAGCCGCGCTACGAGGAGCACCACCATGTGCGCTATACGCAGGGTGCTATCGAGGCCGCCGCGAACCTCTCCGACCGCTACATCCAGGATCGCTTCCTGCCCGATAAGGCCATCGACCTCATTGACGAGGCCGGCGCCCGCGCCCGCATCGCCGCCAACCGCGCGCCCGAGCCGGTGCGCGAGGCCGAGCATCGCGTGGAGGAGCTTAAGGCCGCCGCGCAGGAGGCCACCGAGAGCGACGACATGAACAAGGCCGCCGAGATCACCGAGCAGCAAAAGGCTGCCGAGATTGAGCT
>DXLT01000071.1:0-1309 GCA_019414555.1 Collinsella sp. | reverse complement strand
GTCTCCCAGATTGCCGACATCGTGTCCGTGACCTCGGGCGTGCCGGTGTCCTCGCTCACCGAGAGCGAGAGCCGCCGCCTGCTGCAGGCCGAAAGCGTGCTCAAGACGCGCATCATCGGTCAGGACGAGGCCGTCGAGGCCGTTGCCAAGGCCGTGCGCCGCAGCCGCTCGCCGCTCAAGGACCCGCGTCGCCCCGGCGGCAGCTTTATCTTCCTGGGCCCCACCGGCACGGGCAAAACCGAGCTCGCCAAGACGCTCGCCGAGTATCTCTTTGGCAGCAAGGACGCGCTCATCAGCTTCGATATGTCGGAGTTTGGCAGTGAGTTCGAGGTCTCCAAGCTCATCGGTAGCCCCCCGGGCTATGTGGGCCACGACGAGGGCGGCCAGCTCACCAAGGCTGTTCGCCGTCACCCGTACTCGGTCGTGCTGTTCGACGAGATCGAGAAAGCGCACCCCGACATCTTCAATATCCTGCTGCAGGTGTTGGAGGAGGGCCGTCTGACCGATAGCCAGGGCAAGACGGTCGACTTCCGCAATACGGTGATCATCATGACGTCAAACGTGGGCGCCCGCGAGATCGCGCAGGATGCGAGCGTTGGCTTTGGCACCACCGGCGAGCAGGGCCTCACCTCGAGTGAGATCCGCGGCCGCGCGATGGGCGAGCTCAAGCGCCTGTTCCGCCCCGAGCTGCTCAACCGTATCGACGACATCGTGGTGTTCCAGAAGCTCTCGGGCGAGAACCTGACCAAGATTGCGCACCTGCTGGTGGACGATCTGCGCCAGCGCCTGATCGCAAACGGCATGAACATCAAGCTTACCGATGCGGCCTACGACAAGATTGTGGCGGAGGGTACCGACCTCACCAACGGCGCGCGTCCGCTGCGTCGTGCCATCCAAAAGCTCATCGAGGATCCGCTGTCCGAGGAACTGCTGGCTGGCGAGTGGGGCGAGGGCGATACCGTCCTGTGCGACGTGGCCGATGGCAAGTTTGTCTTTAGCCGCGGCACGGGCGAGATCCCGGCACCGCGTCCGGCGGGCACGCTTGGTGGCGATACCGCCCCGGCGGTACCGCACTCCGGCAACGCCGCGCCCGTGAGCGGCGGCGTGACCTCGGGCCCCGGCGGCATGATGCAAGCCGGTTCCGGCGCGCTGTAGGGCGTGGCGACAATTTGATACGCGCAATCGAGGCGCTCCGGAAAGGGCGCCTCGATTTGTAGAGCTGCGGAAGTTGTGACCGTTACGCTATACGGTCCACCGTTAGCCGATGATGCGAGGGCGCTCGGCGTTTTCGACTGGTTTATGCACGCAA
>DXLT01000070.1:4982-6521 GCA_019414555.1 Collinsella sp. | reverse complement strand
TGTGAAGTGCGCCGTGGTTCCCGCCGCCGCGCTCATCCTCATCACGCTGGTGGGCTTGCTTCGCAAAATGGGCAAGACGCCGTTGCAATTCCTTCGTCACGAGGCGAGCGGCAAATCGGGCACCAAGCGCGGCCTGCAGCTGCCGGAGCGCATGGGCTTTGTCTCGCGCTTCCGCCTGCGCATCTTCCTGCGCAACCTGGGCAACTTCGCCACGCTCTTCGTGGGCATTGCGTTTGCCTCGCTGCTGCTGCTCTTTGGCCTGGCGATTCTGCCCACGATGACGCACTACGCGGACAACCTCGAGACGAGCTTGGTCGCCGAGCACCAGTACACGCTCAAGGCGCCGCTGGAGCTCGAGGGCACCGCCGAGGAGCGCGAGCAGTGGTCGGCACTCGAACGCTTGCAGTCGGTTGACGGCGCGCTGCTAACCGCTGCCCAGGATGCCGATGACGAGCTTGACGACGCGGCCGATGCGGCGCAGACGGCAGCCGATGCCGCGACCGCATCTCCGTCTGCCGAGAGCCTGGCTGCAGCGCAGGATGCGCTTGCCAAGGTCAAGGACAAGAAGGATGCGCTCTACGCGCGCCTCGACGATCTTGCCGATGCCCTCGGCTGCGACCGCGATGAGGCCATCGACCTGATCGACAAGGCCTCTAAGATTGACACCGACAACGACGACATTCACCCGGTCAATACGACCGACAACGGCGCGGGCGCAATCGCACAGGCTGAGAAATACGCCGTTTACCAGCTGCAATACGACCGCGGCGATGGAAATGGCGAGGAGACGATTTCCGTCTACGGCATTTCAACCGATTCGCGCTATTGGAAAGACCTCAACGTCGGCGATGGGCGCATCGTCTTTGGCGGCGGTCTGCTCGATAAGTTTGGCTGGAGCGAGGGTCAGAAGGTCATGCTCGGCGACAAGTACGAGGGCGAGCATTATTCCCTTGAGTACGCGGGCAAGGCCTGTGCCTGGGGCTCCAAGTCGGACATGAATATCTATATGAGTATCGACGACTTTAACGAGCTGTTCGACAACGACGCCGCCTACTTTAACGGCTATGTGAGCGACGAGAAGCTCGATCTCGATGCGCGTTACTTTGCCGGCGACACCACGCCCGACGACATGCGCGCCGTGGGCGACCAGTTTATCGGCATGATGAGCAAAATGATCGGAATGATGGTTGGGCTCGCGGTGTTTATCTTTCTGCTGTTTATGTACCTGCTGACCAAGGCTGTGATCGACCACAGCGCCCGGTCGATCAGCTACATGAAGGTCTTTGGCTATCGCGATAGCGAGATCTCGCATCTGTACATCCGCTCGATCACGCTGTGCGTGGTGGCGTCGCTTGTGCTGAGCCTGCCGGTCATTATTGGCTCGCTTACGGCCATCTTCCGCTCGATGCTGCTCGCCTACAACGGCAATATCGAGATCTACGTGCCCGCTTGGTCCATGACGGCGTGCGTGGGCATTGGCTTTGCGACCTACCTGGTCGTGGCGCTGCTACACACGCGTTCTATCAAGCGCGTCAGCCT
>DXLT01000070.1:0-4882 GCA_019414555.1 Collinsella sp. | reverse complement strand
ACCAACCTGCGCACGCATGCTCGCGAGAGCCAGCTCGACAAGCTCAAGCGCCTCATCCGCCGCGCCGGAATTGAGCAGATCGACTTTGAGAACAAGTTCGTCGCCATCAAGATTCACTTTGGCGAGCTGGGCAATCTGAGCTTTTTGCGCCCCAACTACGCTCGCGCCGTCGCGGATGTCGTGAAGGAGCTGGGAGGCAAGCCCTTCCTCACCGACTGCAATACGCTCTATGTGGGTAGCCGCAAAAACGCGCTCGAGCACATCGATACCGCCTACCAGAACGGTTTTACCCCGTATGCCACGGGCTGCCAGATCATCATCGCCGACGGCCTCAAGGGCACCGACGAGGCACTCGTCCCGGTCGAGGGCGGCGAGTACGTGCGCGAGGCCAAGATCGGTCAGGCTCTCATGGACGCCGATATCGTGATCAGCCTCACCCACTTTAAGGGCCATGAGCAGGCCGGCTTTGGCGGCGCCATGAAGAACCTGGGCATGGGAGGCGGCAGCCGTGCCGGCAAGATGGAGCAGCATGCCGCCGGCAAGCCGAACGTCGCGACCGAGCACTGTGTTGGCTGCCGTGCCTGCGAAAAGGTCTGTGCGCACAACGCTATCTCGTTTGACGACACCCGCGAGCGCGAGCTTGCCAACGGTAACACCCGCACGGTCCACGTGGCCGCCATCGACCACGATCGCTGCGTGGGTTGCGGCCGCTGCATCGGCGTGTGCAACCAGGACGCCATCAAGCCCGGCTATGACGCCGCGGCCGACGTGCTCAACTGTAAGATCGCCGAGTACACCAAGGCCGTCGTCGACGGCCGCCCGAGCTTCCACATTTCGCTCGCCATGGACATTAGCCCCAACTGCGACTGCCATCCCGAAAACGACACGCCCATCGTCAACGATATCGGCATGTTCGCGAGCTTCGACCCGGTCGCCATCGACCAGGCCTGCGCCGACGCCGTCATGGCATCCGAGCTGCTGCCCAACACCGAGCTCACCGATAGCGCGGCCAAGATGGAGCACAACCACGAGCATCTGGAGGGCGATCAGGCCAAGGACCCCTTCTGCATCACGCATCCCGACACCGACTGGCGCACCTGCATCGCGCACGCCGAGAAGATCGGCCTGGGCACGAGCAAGTACGAGCTCATCGAGGTCAAATAGCGCCTATCTATTGGACAAAACAAGCGCCTTTGTAGCGTTAGTTGAGCAAAAGCCGCCCGTGAGCACAGCGCTCGCGGGCGGCTTTCCGGAAGTATGCGGCAAATTTCGAGACCGCCGAACACACGACATTTTTTGGCAACAAAACCCCTGATAAATTGTTGGTAAAACTGTGGTCTGGTCGGCAGTTCCAGATTTTGCCGCATACTTCCGAAAATAGGGGGTCAGATAAAGCCTCAGACGTTGCTATTCGCCTAAAAATACTCGTCGAGGAAGTTGTTGACTGTGTTCCAGTAGAGCTCGGGGTCAACTTGCGCACTCTTGGCGTGGGTGGCGCCATGGATGGTGAGCTTTTGCTTGACCTTGCTGGCGCACGCGTCGTAGTTTTGGTCGAGCATGCTGTACGGCACAAAGGTGTCCTGGTCGCCGTGGATAAACAGCATGGGAACCGTCGCGTGTTTGAGTTGCTCCACACTGCTCGCCTTATGAAAGTCGTAGCCCGCGCGCACGTTGCACACCAAGTTTGCTACATCGAGCAAGGGAAAGCTGGGCAGGCCGAACACGTCCTTGAGTTGCAGGGAAAACTCGTCCCAAACACTCGTATAACCACAGTCCTCGATAATGCATTTTACGTTTGCGGGTAGAGATTCCCCCGCGACGTTCATGGCAGTTGCTGCACCCATCGACTCGCCAAAGACCAGGATGCGCGCCTCGGGGTCGGCCGCAACGATCCGCCCAATCCATGCAACGATATCGAGCCGCTCGGGCCAGCCCATGCCGATATAGTCGCCGCCGGAGCGCTCGTGGGCGCGGGCGGCAGGCGCGAGCACGTTCATGCCGCGGTCGTGGAATCGCTTGACGTATCGGGCCATGCCGATGGGCTCGTTGGTATATCCATGCAGGCAGACGGCGTAATCGTGGGTGTTCTCCGAGGCGGCAAAAAACCAAGCGGCGAGCTCGGTTCCGTCATCTGCGGTGAGGCTGCTGCTCTTGCGGTTTTCTTTAAACCATGCCCGCGCCTCGGTGTCCTCGGCATCCGGCTGCTCGCCTTCTTTGTCGTTCTTGCTATTCTGCATCATCTTCATGGTGTACGGCGCTTGGGGATTCAGCGCGAAGTCAAACAGAAAGTTGCCGGCAAATCCGAGCAGCACAACGACAACCACCAGTGCAACGATGCCGGCCATCTTGAGCTTTCGATGGGAACGTGCGTTTTGAGCCATGCGGTATTCTCCTATAAGATGTTAATACGTCAACATTTAATGCAAGCGCATTATGGACGTTCGCCGTTGATGCGTCAACAGGCAAAGAATGGGTAAACAAAGGGTCACGTATGGTGCAAATTTCGCACGTACCTAGACGCTTTGATATAGTGTTCAGAACTCTTTACGTTGGAGGATGCAACCGGCATGTCCGATTCGAGCGACAGTTCTAAGCCGCGACCCAAGACCGCGGCCGTTCCACACTACACGGTGGGCGAGGAGATCATGAACTCCGTCACCCATGGTGTCGGCTGCCTGCTGGGTATCGCGGGCCTGGTACTCCTGATCGTATTTGCTGCCCTGCGCGGCGGAGGCCCGGCCCACATGGCCGCGGCGATTGTCTATGGTGTCAGCATTATCCTCGAATACCTTGCCTCCACGCTCTACCATGCGATTCAGCCCGCTCGCGCCAAGCGCGTGTTTCGCATTATCGACCACAGCTGCATCTACCTGCTCATAGCCGGCAGCTATACGCCGTTTTGTCTCATCACGCTCGCAAACGACGGCGGTCCTATGCTGTTCTTTGCCGTATGGGCCATCGCCATTATCGGCATCGCCCTCGAGTGCTTTATGCGCGAGCGTCAACCGCACTGGGTAAGTGGCCTGGTCTACCTGCTGATGGGCTGGCTCGTTGTCTTTAAGCTGCCCGAACTTGTGGCACTGCTCAACCCCGTGGCGCTTGCCCTGCTCGCCGTCGGCGGCGTGTGCTACACCGCGGGCGTGCCGTTCTATATCGCCAAAAACGTGCGCTATCTGCACAGCGTGTTTCACCTGTGGGTGCTCGCCGGCAGCATCTTCCAGTTCATGGCGGTGATCCTCTTCGTAATCTAGCGACCACGCCAGCGCCCGTGCCCCCGCTCGGTCGCCAGCGCAATTGCCCTATCCGCCATCAACGTTTTACCCTAACGTCCCGAATCTTGGAGGTTCGAGAAACTCCCGATGGACATAACCATCTCCCTTATCACCACCCTCGTTTTGACCCTCATCAACGGCTACTTCTCCATGTCCGAGATGGCGCTCACCACGGCTAAGCGCGCCGTGTTGGAGCACGATGCCGAGGAAGGCGACAAGCGCGCCGAGCGCGCCATTAAGCTGGCCGCCGACTCCGACCAGCTGCTCGCCACCATCCAGGTCGCCATCACGCTCGTGGGCTTCGCCTCGTCCGCCGTCGCCTCGACGAGCCTGTCCGACCCGCTTGCCACGTGGCTCATGAGCTTTGGCATCGCGCCGCTCTCTGCCATCGCGCGCGGCCTGGCGCCGGTCATCATCACCGTCGCCGTCGCCTTCGTGTCCATCGTGGTTGGCGAGCTTGTGCCCAAGCGCATCGGCCTGGCTAATGCCGAAGGCGTATCCAAGCAGGTCGTGGGACCGCTCTCCGTGTTCCAAAAGATCGCCCGCCCGCTCGTGTGGCTGACCGGTGCCTGCTCCGACGGCCTGGCCCGCATCCTGCGCATCAAGAGCGCCGACGACCGCCAAAACGTCTCGGAGGAAGAGATCAAATACATGGTCTCGGAGCAGGACGATCTGCTCGACGAGGAAAAGCGCATGATCCACGAGATCTTCGACCTGGGAGACACCGTTGCCCGCGAGGTCATGGTGCCGCGCGTGGACACCACCATGTGCGAGGACGACGAAACGGTCGCCGACGTGCTGTCCGCCATGCGCCAGACCGGCTTTAGCCGCATCCCCGTCTATCACGAGGATCCCGACAACGTCGCCGGCATCGCGCACATCAAGGACCTGATCCAGCCTTCGCTCGACGGCAAGGGCGACCAGCCCATCGCCGACTTTTTGCGCGACGCCACCTTTGTGCCCGACACCAAGGACATCCTGCCGCTGCTGTCCGAGATGCAGACCTCGCACGACCAGATCGTAGTGGTCGTGGACGAGTACGGTGGCACGGCCGGCATCATCACCATCGAGGACATCGTCGAGGAGATCGTGGGTGAGATCGAGGACGAGTTCGACCCCGACAACAAGTACCTCACGCGCCTTTCGCGCCGCGAGTGGCTCGTTGATGGGCGTTTTTCGTGCGATGACGCGATTGAGCTTGGTTGGCCGCTCGAGGAAAGCGATGATTATGAGACCATCGCCGGCTGGATTTTGGAGCTTTGCGACTCGGTGCCCGACATCGGAGAGGTGTTTGAGGTTGCGGGGTACAAGTTTAAGGTGCAGTCGATGCGTGGCCAGCGCATCTCGCTCATTCGCGTGATCGCTCCGGCCGAAACCGATAAGAAGGATTCCGAGCCCTCGGCAGACGAGCCGACGGCGTCTGGTGCGGGCTCTGCGGACCCGCACGACGGCGACGAGTAGGGTAAGGAAGAGTAGGGGAGAGTTATGGCAGGCCTGTTCAACATCCTTAAGGTCACCGTCAGCGAGGACAAGATCTGCGCGCACGTGCTGGTGAACCCCGGCATGCCGCTCATGACCTCGGAGGACATCGAGGCCACGGCGCGCGTGTA
>DXLT01000007.1:0-14455 GCA_019414555.1 Collinsella sp. | reverse complement strand
CATGCGGACCTCCAGTCCGGACCGCCCCGCGGTCCAACTTTCTGTCCGCACCCCCATTTAGGAACTATTTCACCGCAACTCAGAGGAAGACGGTTAAAGAGCACTCAGGCTCAGGGTCCAGGCGATGGTGGGAGTCGCGCCGTCGAGGGTTTCGTTGATGGTGGCGGCCATGCCGGCGAGGAGGCTGTTCTCACTTACGGTGAGCGACTCGTAGCCACCGGCGCGCATGAGCTCGCGAACCACCACGGCGCCGGCCAGAATCACGCCCGCGCGCTTGGACTGCACGCCCGGCAGCGCAGCGATACCCTCCACATCCAGCGTAGACATATGATCGATAGCGTCCGAGATCTGCTCCATCGAAAGCTCGCGCAGGTGCACAAAGCTCGAGTCGTACGGCTCCAGCTCGTGGACCAGCGCCACGAGTGTGGTGACGGTACCGCCCACCGCGACCAAGCGCTCGGCGCGCTCAAAATCGCTCGGCAGGCTCTCAAAGTAAGCCTCGAACTGCTCGCGCGCCCAGTCGGCAGCGGCAGCAAGCTCGCCGTCCGAAGGCGGCAACGCCGAGAAGAAACGCTCCGTCACACGACGGCAACCAATGTCCAGCGAACGCGTTCCCTCCAGCGCGAAGACCCCGCGCTCCGGCGCGTATACGCCCGTAGCGAGCTCCGTGGAGCCGCCGCCCGAATCGGCAACAATGATGCGCTCGCCGGCAAAGTCGTGCGCCACGCCAAAAAACGTCAGGCGCGCCTCGACCTCGCCCGGAATCACCTGCGGCTCAAGCCCCAGCTCGTGCAGGCCGTCCAGCAGCAGGGCGGCGTTGGACGCATCGCGCGCGGCGCTCGTGCACGTGGTGCAGATGCACGCGGCGCCAAAGGCACGTGCCTCGTCCACAAACATGCGGCACGCAGCGAGTACACGCTCGACAGCCGCCTCGCAAAAGCGACCCGTCGCGTCCACGCCCTCGCCCAGGTCGGTAATCTCGGTATGCTTGGACGATTCCACAATCGCCCCGGCCTCGACCTGCGCCAACACCAGTCGCGACGACACCGTTCCCAGGTCGATCGCGGCCACCTTATAGCGTTTGCAATTTGTCATTGCGGGCTCCCCTCCGGGCGCTATTTGCCGTTGGACACGACCGTCTGGCCCTCGACGCCGTTAAACCCAAACAGCATGTCGAGCGCTTGGATGTACCACGGCGCGTCCTTACCGACTTCTTCGATTTCCTTGGCAACTTCGCTGGCCTTCTTGGCGTTCGACGACTTCTGGCTCGACGAGGCATCCGAATCGCCGTCCAGGCCCTGCACTTCAATCCTCTTCTCGCCGGGCATCACCAAGCCCAGGTCCTCGGATGCCGCATCCTTGATACCCTCCTCCGAGAGCAGCTTGTCGACACTTTTTTGCAGCCCATCATTGTATTGCTGGCGAATCTCGACCTGCTTGGCCAAGATATCGCTCGAACGCTTTGCCACGTACAGGTCGCGCACGGGGAAATACAGGCTCACGAGCACCAGGGCAACGACGATGCCGATGAATAGCCCTCGCTGAGGACCGTGGGTAAAGTCGTAGATCGCCTTGACCACCGCGTTGTCGTTGGCGTAGTGCATAAAGTCCGAGCCCGAAAAACGGTTCGAGGGCCTGCTCGACCTATCGTGCGTTTGAGCCGACGAGCGCTGAGCATGCGACGAACGTGCCGGGCGCACCGGTCCATCTGACGAAGTATTCACTTGAGCATTGGGGCGCGAGGTACTTGTCGGGCGCTGCATGGAGCGGTCGGCGCCGGCGTAGGCGGACCCACCGAGCTGCACCGTGCGCGCACGGCGAGGCGACGGCTCACGCGAACCGGCGGAATAGTACCTGTTGTCGTAAATCTGATCCATGTGCGCCTTGTGCGGTTGAGGTTTGTTTGCGCTAAGTATTCTAGTTATAGCACGAGCGCGCGCACCGCCTTCGCCAGCCTTTGCTCGACATAAAAAAGGCGCTGAGCCATATGGCCCAGCGCCCAATGGTGCTCAACAGCGCCCGGCTGAAGCAAGGCGAATCCGAGTCTTCCCCGCCCCCGCGAGCTCCGCGTGCCTAGCGAATGTTGTAGAACGCGGCCTTGCCGGCGTAACGCGCGCTGCCCTCGAGCTCGTCCTCGATGCGGATGAGCTGGTTGTACTTGGCAATACGGTCGCTGCGGCACGGGGCGCCCGACTTGATCTGGCCGGCGTTGACGCCCACGACCAGGTCGGCGATCGTGGAGTCCTCGGTCTCGCCGGAGCGGTGGCTCACGATGCAGGCGTAACCGGCCTCCTTGGCGGTCTCGATGGCCTCGAGCGACTCGGTGAGCGTGCCGATCTGGTTGACCTTGACCAGGATCGCGTTGGCGGCACCCAGCTCGATGCCCTTCTTGAGGCGCTCGGTGTTAGTGACGAACAGGTCGTCGCCCACCAGCTGCACCTTGTTGCCAATGCGGCGGGTGAGCTCAACCCAGCCGTCCCAGTCCTCCTCGGCCATGCCGTCCTCGATGGAGATGATGGGATAGGTGTCGACGAGCTTCTCCCAGTAATCAACCATCTGAGCGCTCGTATACTTAACGCCCTCGCCCTTGAGCTCGTACATGCCGGTCTCGGCGTTGTAGAACTCGGTCGAGGCCGGGTCCATGGCGTACATGAAGTCGACGCCGGGCTTAAAGCCAGCCTTCTCGACGGCCTTGGTAATGTACTCGAACGGCTCGGCATTGGTCTTAAGGTTGGGCGCAAAGCCGCCCTCGTCGCCCACGCCGCCGCCCAGGCCGGCCTCGTGCAGCACGCCCTTGAGGGTGTGGTAGACCTCGGCGCACCAACGCAGGCCCTCGGCAAAGCTCGGGGCGCCCACCGGCATGATCATGAACTCCTGGAAGTCGACGTTATTGTCGGCATGCACGCCGCCGTTGAGAATGTTCATCATAGGTGTGGGCAGCAGGTGGGCGTTGACGCCACCCAGATACTGGTACAGCGAAAGACCCGCCGACTCGGCAGCGGCGCGGGCAACGGCCAGCGACACGCCCAGAATGGCGTTGGCACCGAGCTTGGTCTTGTTGGGGGTACCGTCCGCGGCGACCAGCGCGGCATCGACGGCGCGCTGGTCGAAAGCATCGAGGCCCACGACGGCGTTAGCGCACTCGTTGTTGACGTGCTCGACGGCCTGCGAAACGCCCTTGCCCAGGTAGCGGCCCTTGTCGCCATCGCGCAGCTCGCAGGCCTCAAAGGCGCCGGTCGAAGCACCCGAAGGCACCATTGCGCGGCCAAAGCTGCCGTCCTCGAGCACGACCTCGACCTCGACGGTGGGATTGCCGCGGCTGTCGAGCACCTCGCGACCGTAGACGTCCAAAATATCGCTCATGTTGTCTCCCTCTCACTTGGAAACGGGTTGAATGCTTGGCGACACGGCTTGCACGCTACAGCGGCGCGCAGGTTCATAAGTTAGCCTTATCGCACTTTTTGCATTATGCCCTAAGTTAGCCAAGGGATACAATCTTTTTAAAAAATAATAGGGGCGATGGGACAAGTCCGTCCCGTCGCCCCCGCAGTCTTACTCCTCTGCCTTTGCGGCATCCCAGAGGTCATTGAGGCCGTGGGTCGAAAGCTCGGCCAGATCAACGTGGGCGTCGGCCGCCATCTGCTCCATCGCGGCCCAGCGGCGGCGGAACTTTGCCGTGCTGGCACGCAGGGCGCTCTCGGCGTCGATTCCCTCCTTGCGCGCAACGTTGACCAGAGCAAAGAGCAGGTCGCCAAACTCCATCTCGCGCTCGGGCGAGCCGGAAGCCTCGGCCTCAAACTCGGCACGCTCCTCGGCGACCTCGTCCCACACGTCCTGGACCGTCTCCCACTCAAAGCCCACGGCAGCCGCCTTGCGCGACACCTTCTGAGCCTGCATCAGCGCCGGCAGGTGCGTGGGCACGCCGTCGAGCAGACCCTCGGGCGCGGCCTCGCCTGCCGCCACGGCCTGGTCTTTGGCGGCCTTCTCGGCAAGCTTGACCTCGTCCCAGATCTTGAGAACCTCGTCGGAGCTCTCGGCGTCCGCATAGCCAAACACGTGTGGGTGGCGGCGGATGAGCTTGGCGTCGATATCGCGTGCCACATCGGCCAGCGAAAACTCACCGGCGTCCGCCGCAATCTGCGCATGCAGTACGACCTGCATGAGCACGTCGCCGAGTTCCTCGCGCAGATGCGTGGCATCGTCGGCCTCGATGCAGTCGAGCGCCTCGTAGGCCTCCTCGATCATGTTCTTGCCAATGCTCTGATGCGTCTGTTCGCGGTCCCACGGGCAGCCATCGGGCTGACGCAGGCGCCAGATGGTCTGCACCAGATGCTGCAGCTCGGCCGACGCGTCGACCAGCGTGGACAGGTCGCGCGAACCCTCGGCATTTTGCTGAGCCATATGCTCGGCCATGGTTATTCCTCCTCCAGGATCACGTGACGGAACGCGCCGTCCTCGTAGATGCCGTAGCTATGCGTACCGTCCTTGGGAATGCTCACGCTGCCGGGATTGAAGAGCCACATGCCCGGGTGCGCGGCGCTCTCCTCGTTGACCTTGATGTGCGTATGGCCGTAGACGAGCGCGGAGCCCTCGGGCAGCGCGGGCGCGTGGTCGACGCTGTTGTGCATGCCGGCGCCAAAGACGTGGCCGTGCGTCAGGAACAGCTCACGGCCGGTCTCGTCAAACAGCGTGGCGTAGTCGGCCATGACCGGGAAATCGAGCACCATCTGGTCGACCTCGGCGTCACAGTTGCCGCGCACCGCGATGATGCGGTCGGCCAGGGCATTGAGCAGCGGAATCACACGCTTGGGAGCGTAATCGCGCGGCGGGTCGTTACGCGGACCGTGATAGAGCAGGTCGCCCAGCAGGACGATGCGGTCGGGCTGCTCGGACTCGATGGCGGCGACCAGGCGCTCGGTCCAGTATGCCGAGCCGTGGATGTCGGAGGCGATGAGGTATTTCATGGTGGTCCTTTCGGGTGGGGTTGATGTGGCCGGGCGCGGCGCGTCGCTCGGCCGTGTTACTCAAATCGCAGTGCCACGGCTTGTGCCGCCTGCATCACGCGCTGGAGCGGCACGTTATGCTCGCGAGCGAGGCGGGAGCAGTCTTCGTACTCGGGCGCCGCACGCTCACTACCGTCGGGCAGGGTCGCCACCTTGACGGACACCTCGCCCCATGGCGTTGTTACGCGCTCAAAGCGGCGTGGTAGGCAAACGCGTTCCATAACCTGGCGGCGGATGCCATTGGTCGTGGTTTCCAAAAAGATAATCGTCTGTAGGCGCTCGATATCCTCGTGGGTACAGATTACCTGCAGCTGCCAGCCGGGACGGCCCTTCTTGCAATAGAGGGGCAGCCAGTGCACCTCGCGCGCACCGGCCTCGCGCAGGCGGTCGGCGGCGTAGGCGAGCACCTCGGGCGACGCGTCGTCGATATCGCATTCCAGCTTGACGATGGTCTCGGGCGCATCGGTCTCGCGGGACAGCGGAGATTTGCTATCGCATGGCATACGGTCCGGCTCCTTTCCGCACGGGCTCGTTTTGTTCATTCAAACGCTAGCACATCGCGGGCGGCGTGGATGTGGCGGAGCGCGATGAGCGCGATTTTCCCTGTCCGCAAGAAACCGACACCCCGGCGCGCTCGTCGCATCGAGAGCCGCGCCGCTACAATGGAGCGAATTCGCCTGACGCAAAGGAGCTGCCATGTCTGCTTGCCCGCTGGTCGATTGCCATACCCACACCTCGTTTTCGGACGGGCACGCCTCGTTTGAGGACAACGTTCGCGCCGCTGCTGCGGCCGGGTGCCACGTCATGGTCTCGACTGACCACCTCACCCTACCCGCCAGCATGGACGCCAACTGCGAAGTGCAGGTTGTCGAGGGCGACCTGCCGGCACATCGCCTGGCCTTTGAGGACGCCCGCAAGCTTGCCGCGCAGATTGCGCCGGAGCTCGAGCTTATCTATGGCTTTGAATGCGATTGGTACGAGGGCTGCGAGCCTTTGGTCGAGCGCTGGTCAGCGGGTGCCATAGTGCGCTTGGGCAGTGTGCACTGGACTGGCGATCCGGGCGATATCATGGCCGGTGCTGCGGGCACGGCGGGGACGGAGGACGTCGCTCGTCCCGATACGCCCGATTCGCTTTGTGGCTGGGTCGACGATGACACCGACCTGCATGTTTGGGAAAACCTGGGCGTACGCGGCGTGTGGGAGCGCTATGTCGATAACTGGTGCCGCGCCTGTGAAAGCCCGCTTAACTTTGATGTAATGGCCCACCCCGACCTGGTCATGCGCTTTTCGAAGGAAGGCTTTGCGCCCGACTTTGACCCCGCGCCATTCTGGGAGCAGATGGCAGAGTGTGCACACGACACGGGCCGCCGCGTTGAGGTCTCGACTGCCGCGCCGCGCAAGGGGCTCGACGACTACTACCCCGCGACCGGATTGCTGCGTTGCTTTGCCCATGCCGAGGTGCCCATTACCTTTGGTTCGGATGCGCACCGCGCCTGCGATATCTGCTGGAACATCCGCGAGGCCCAGGCCCACGCCTACGACTGTGGCTATCGAACCTTCGACATCCCCCACCTCACCGGAGAATGGGAATCCACACCCCTCGACTAGCTATCCCTTCATAAGTTGCGGTGGAATAGGGATTGTTTTGCTTGATGAAGCGCTTAAACAGTCCCTATTTCACCGCAACTTCCATGACCCCGTTACACCAACAAAGACTGTCCCAAACGACTAGTGGCGGCGGGCGTTGAGTTCGCCGGCCAGCTCGTCGAGGGTGATGCCGTAGCGCTCGAGCGTCACGAGCAGGTGGTAGACCAGGTCGCCGGCCTCGTAGCGGATGTGATCGTGATCGTTATCCTTGCAGGCCATGATCACCTCGCTCGCCTCCTCGGCAAGCTTCTTGAGCAGCTCGTCCTCGACGTCGGTCAACAGACGAGCGGTGTAGCTCTCCTGCGGCGATGCGTCGCGACGGCCGTGAATCACCTCGGCGAGCCCCGTCAGCGTCTCACCGATATTTCCATCCTGAACGTTTGCGGTGCGCACACCCATAGTTCAATCCTTTCTGGTTGGCCAAGCGCCTAGTCGAGCGCCCGTCCTACGCGAGTTTCTTAAAGAAGCAGGTACGGTTGCCGGTGTGGCAGGCCGGACCCGGCGAGTCAACCTTGACCAGCAGCGTATCGCTATCGCAGTCGGCCCAGAGCTCCTTGACCGCTTGCATATTGCCGCTCGTCGCGCCCTTGTTCCAGAGCTCCTGGCGACTGCGGCTCCAAAACCACGTGGTGCCGGTCTTGAGCGTCAACCCCACCGACTCCTCGTTCATCCAGGCAACCATAAGCACCTCGCCGGTGTCATACTGCTGAACCACACAAGGAATCAACCCACGGGCGTCGTATTTCAGCTCGGTAGCATTTACCACCTCAGTCATCATTCCTCCCAAGTAATTACCGTGAACATCGCAGGTCGGCGAGGCTTGCCCAGGTGCCGCAGGTTGCCGCGAAAGAGGAGCGACGCGTACTTTGGTACGCGAGCGACGGTTTGAACGGCAAGATGCGTTGCCTGGACAAGCCGCAGCATTAGAAGTCCAATCTCACAGGGATGCCCTGCGACGCCATATACTCCTTCACCTGGCGAATGCTGAAGGTTCCAAAGTGAAAGACGCTTGCCGCCAGCACGGCATCGGCCTCGCCCTCGATCACGCCCTCGGCAAAATGCTCGAGCGTGCCCACACCGCCGCTCGCGATGACGGGAATCGGCACCGCGCGCGCCACGGCGCGGGTGAGCGCCAGGTCAAATCCGGCCTTGGTGCCGTCGCGGTCCATACTGGTCAGCAAGATCTCGCCGGCGCCGCGACGGGCCGCCTCCTCGGCCCACGCCACCGCGTCGATACCCGTGGCGTTGCGGCCGCCTGCGGTAAAGACCTCCCACTTGTCGGCACCAGATGCGCCGGGCAAACCGACGCGCTTGGCATCGATCGCCACGACCACGGCCTGGCTGCCAAACGCCGCGGCAGCCTGGCTAATCAACGACGGATCGCGCACGGCGGCAGAGTTAAGCGACACCTTGTCGGCGCCGGCTGCAACCATGGTGCGCATGCCCACCAGGTCGCGAAAGCCGCCGCCCACGGTATAGGGAATAGCGAGCTCCTCGGCCGCATGCGCCGCCATCTCGATGGTCGTCGCGCGGTTGTCGCTCGTGGCGGTAATGTCCAGGAAGACAACCTCGTCCGCACCCTCGCGGTCGTAGGCGCGGGCTAGCTCCACCGGGTCGCCCGCATCGCGCAGGCTCACAAAGTTGACGCCCTTGACCACGCGGCCGTCCTTGACGTCCAAGCAGGGAATCACGCGTTTGGTAAGCATGGGCTACTCCTCCCCTCGGGCGGCGGCTAGCGCCTGGGCCAGCGTAAAGTTGCCCTCGTAGAGCGCACGGCCGGTAATGGCGCCCTCAATAGCATCCTCACCCACCGCGGCCAGTGCGCGGATATCGTCGAGCGTCGAGATACCACCCGAAGCCACGACGGGAAAGCCCGCGACCTCGGCCACATGACGATACGCCGCCACATCGATGCCCGTCTGCATGCCATCGCGCGCGATGTCGGTATACACCAGATGCTTAAAGCCCAGCTCGGAAAGCTGCGCCACGGCATCGTCGAGTGCCACGCCCGCGCCGTCGCGCCAGCCGTTCACCTTGACCTGGCCGTCGCGTGCGGCGATATCTGCCACCAGCAGCTCGCCAAAGCCGCGAGCCGCCACCTCGGCAAATCCCGGCTCGGTCACGATCACCGTGCCCAGCGCGATGCGACGCGCGCCATAGCCGGCAAGCTCGTCGATGCGCGCGAGCGAGCGAACGCCGCCGCCCACGTCCACGGACAGACCGTCGACGCCGCAGATAGCCTTTATCGCCGCCGAGTTGGCAGCGCACGCGTCCTCGTCCTCGCCAAAGGCAGCGGACAGGTCGACGACGTGCACCCAGCTCGTGCCCTGCTCGGCAAAGGAGCGGGCAACGGCCACGGGGTCGTCGGAATATACCTTGCAGCGGCTCCGGTCACCGCGCTCCAGGCGCACGACCTTACCGCCGATCAAATCGATTGCGGGAAACAGAATCATCGGCCGGCCCCCTCGACGATGCTCACAAAGTTTTTAAGAATGCGCTGACCCAGCGCGGAGGATTTCTCGGGATGGAACTGGCAGCCCCACACGTTGCCATGGCGCACGATGCACGGGAAGCTCCGCGTATAGTGCGTGCGCGCCAGCACATCGGCGGCATCGGCATCGTCGGACACCACGTAGCTGTGGGTGAAGTACATGTTGGCACCCTCGGCAAAACCAGTAAGCAGCGGATCGGCCGCACCGGTGGGCGTCATGTGCACCTGGTCCCAGCCCACGTGCGGCACCTTCAGGCGACTCGACTCCAAGCGCGTGCACGAACCGCACATAATACCCAGGCCATCGACCCAGGGGCCACCGGCCTGCTGGGGGGTGTTGCCATCGGCAACCGCGCCCTCGTCCGCAGGCACGCCTTCGTTGCCGCGCTCAAAAAATAGCTGAAGGCCCAGGCAGATGCCGAGCAGCGGAGTTCCGGCGGCGACGGCATCGAGCACCGCGTCCGCCTCGCCGCTCTGGCGCATAAAGGCGATCGCGTCATAGAACGCGCCCACGCCCGGGATGACCAGGCCGTCGGCATTACGGATCTGCTCCGGATCGTCCGATGTGCAGGCGGCGGCACCGGCGCGCGCAAGCCCGCGCGCAACGCTCGACAAGTTGCCCTTGTGGTAGTCAACCACCACGATCTTCGGTTCGCCCACGCGACCCCTCCACTTCTCATCATCCAAAACCACCACAAAGGTGCCTGTCCCCTTTGTGGTGGTTTTACCCTTGTGACGGTTACAGCGATCCCTTGGTGCTGGGGATGCCCTGCACGCGGGGATCGAGCTCGCAGGCGTGGCGCATCGTGCGACCCACGGCCTTAAAGGCGGCCTCGATAATGTGATGCGAGTTGCCGCCCGCCAGCTCGCGCACGTGCAGCGTGAGCTTGGCATCGCACGCAAAGGCGTAGAAGAACTCGACGGCCAGCTCGGTATCGAAGCTGCCCACGCGCTCGGTCGGCACGGGCAGCTCGCAGTAGGCCTGCCCGCGCCCCGAAATATCAACAGCAGCCATCACGAGTGTCTCGTCCATGGCGATCGCCGCGTCGGCAAAGCGTGTAATGCCCGCCTTGTCGCCCAGCGCCTGGCAAAACGCCTCGCCCAGCACAATGCCCGTGTCCTCGACGGTATGATGCGCATCGACCTCCACGTCGCCCACCGCGTGCACCGTCAGATCGAACAGGCCATGGCGGCCAAAAGCGTTGAGCATGTGGTCGAAAAACGGCACACCGGTCGAGATATCGCACACGCCGCTTCCATCCAGGTCGAGCTTTACGACAATGTCGGTCTCCCCCGTCTTGCGGGTCACCTCGGCATAACGGCCCATCTACATTTCCTCCTTCACCAGCGCGGCAAACGCAGCCAGCACCTCGTCGTTTTCCTGCGGCGTGCCCACGGTAATGCGCAGACAGTCCGCGAGCCCCGGCGCATAGCTAAAGTCGCGCACCAAAATCGAATACTCGTCGCGTAGACGCTCGCGTACGCGCGTAGCATGCAGCGTGCGTACGAGCACAAAGTTCGCCGCGCTCGGCCATGCCTCCACGGGCAGGCCCTCGGCAGCCATCGCGCGCAGGGCGCACAGCTCGCGCTCGCGCTCGGATGCGACCTGCGCCACCACAGGTGCATACGCATCGCGCGCACGCACGCAGGCAAGTGCTGCCGCCTGGCTCAGCACGTTAACTGAATAGATCTGGCGAATCGCCGCGAACACGTCGATGACTTCCGGCGCCGCGATCACGTAACCCAGACGCGTACCGGCAGCACCAAACGCCTTGGACAACGTATGCAGAATCACCAGGTTGGGATGCTCGGCAATAAGCCCCTGCGCCGTGATGGCCGCGCCAAACGAATCATCGGCAAACTCAACGTAGGCCTCGTCGACCATCACCATGCCGGGGCACGCATCGCACAGGGCCGCGACAAAGTCGAGCGGTGCCACGTCACCCGTAGGATTGTTGGGCGAGGTCACGATCGCTAGGTTGCACTCGGGCGCCGCTGCGAGCACAGCCGCTTGGTCGAGCCTAAAGGTCGCCGGGTCGCGCCACACATCGCGCACCTCGGTCTGACAGAGCGACGCAAAGAACGCGTACTCGCTAAAGCACGGCGGGCAGTTGAGCAGGGTCCGTCCCGCGCCGCCAAACGCCAGCAGGTAGTTATAGAGCAGCTCGTCGCCGCCATTGCCCACGCAGATGTTCTCGCGCGCCACGCCATGCCAAGTGGCCAGCTCGTCGCGCAGGTCGTTGGACATGGGATCGGGATAGCGATTGAGCGGGGTGGCGGCAAGCGCCGCATCGACCGCCTCGCGCACGCCGGCAGGCACGGGATAAGTGTTCTCGTTGGCCGAAAGGTTGATGCGCGTGGGCGTGAAGTTGGGATCGTAGGGCTCAATGCCGGCCAGATAGGGCTGGACGAGCTCCTTCATGCGCGGCGTGAGTTCGGCCATATTAGACCTCCTTGCCGGTTGTGCCAGCGCCATCTGCGCTTGCAGCCGCCAGGTTCACGCCCTCGGCAACCGTCTCCACAGCGTCGCCCGGCCAGGCAACCTTGGTCAGGTCGGCCGCAGCCAGAGACTCGGCACTCACGGCATCCTCGCCCTGCTCCAGCACACGGCGACGCAGAGCGGCGGATAGCGCGTGTGCCCACAGGCCCTCGGCCTCGGCCAGGCGCTGCGTAGCGGGAGCGTCGGAGAGCAGGCCCTCAGGCGTATAGCAAATGACACTCGAGCGCTTAACGAACTCTTCGACCGAAAGCGGGTTGGAGAACATGGCCGTGCCGCCGGTCGGCAGCGTGTGGTTGGGGCCGGCAACATAATCGCCGAGCGGCTCGGAGCTCCAAGCGCCCACAAAGATGGCGCCGGCGTTGCGAATGCCGCCGAGCAGGCCCATCGCATCCTTGCAGTG
Source organism: Collinsella sp. (assembly GCA_019414555.1). Lineage (GTDB taxonomy): Bacteria > Actinomycetota > Coriobacteriia > Coriobacteriales > Coriobacteriaceae > Collinsella. The sequence continues at coordinate 2,414 of DXLT01000007.1, read as the reverse complement.
CAGCTCAAGGTGCTCGGGCGCCACGGTGTTCACGGCCTCGACGGCGGCAGCCATGTCGGCGGCCACCACGATGGTGCCTTCATTGTCAAGCGAAGCACGCGTAATTTCGGCGCGTGGCGACTGCGCTACCAGAATGTCGATACCCGCCTCGACCTCGCGCGCAAACTGCTCGTCGCAGGTCACCAGATAGCAGGCTGCCAGCGGATCGTGCTCGGCCTGAGCCATCAGGTCGGCCGCGACCACCATGGGCTTGGCCGTGGCATCGGCCAGCACGCAGACCTCGGAAGGACCGGCGACCATGTCGATTCCCACGTCGCCCGAGACAATCTGCTTGGCAGCGGCAACAAAAGCGTTACCCGGACCGGTGATTTTATCGACACGCGGAATGGTCTCGGTACCGTATGCCAGCGCGGCCACGGCCTGGGCGCCGCCCACCATATAGATTTCGTCCACGCCGCCGAGCTTTGCCGCGGCGAGCGTGTAGGGGCTGATCAGGCCGTCTTTTTGCGGCGGGGTCACCATAACCACGCGCTTGACGCCGGCAACCTTGGCGGGAATGGCGTTCATGAGCACCGTGGAGGGATACTGCGCGCGACCGCCCGGCACATAGATGCCAGCCGCCGCGAGCGGGGTCACCTTAACGCCGAGCATCGTGCCGTCCGGGCGCGTGGTAAACCAGCTCTGTTCGACCTCGCGCTGGTGGAACTCGCGAATCTGGCGCGCGGCCTTCTCGAGCGCGGCGACAAAGGCCGGATCGAGGCCTTCGAGCGCGGCATCGATCTGCTCTTGCGGCAGACGGAAGCTCTGCAGCTCAACGCCGTCAAAACGCCGACAGTAGTCGCGCACCGCGGCATCGCCATTGGCGCGCACGTTGGCCACGATATCGCGGGCGGCGTCGACGATGTTTTGCGGCAGCACGCCCTTACGGTTGAGTTGGTTGGTAACGAGGCGCTCACCGGGAGCAAGTTTGATGGTCTTCATATCGGTATCCCCTATCGGTCGAGGTTATGTTCGAAAAACGAGAGACCGGGCGGCGGCGCCAATCGGCCCGCAGCCCGTACGTTGGGGCGCCCGTGCGCGCTCGCGCTATTGTGCCGAGCCCGCGACGGGCTCAAAATGCTTGTCCTTAACGGCCGCGGCCAGGCGATCTGCCAGATTGCGTACGCGCGGATCAAGGCGCGCGGCACCCGGGTTGACAAAGAAGCGGGCCGTGCAGTCCATGATGCGACCGGTGATGACCAGGTCGTTGTCGCGCAGCGTGGCGCCCGTGGCGGTAATATCCACGATGCGATCGGTCATGCCGACGATGGGGCCCAGCTCGATGTTGCCGTGCAGCGAAACGATGTCGGCGTTCACGCCGCGCTCGGCATACCAGGCACTCGCGATGCGCGGGTACTTGGTAGCCACGCGAAGCGACCCGCGACGGGCATAGTTGCGCTCGGCCTGGCCGGCGCGCCCTGCGGGCTCCGCCTCGATAAACGTGCACAGGCCATAGCCCAAGTCGACCAGCTGCAGCAGGTTAAGGTCTGCCTCGATGAGCGAGTCCCAACCGCAGATGCCGCAGTCGGCGCCGCCGCAGCCCACAAAGGCGGGCGCATCGCTGGGGCGCACGATGACAAACTCGATATCGCCGACCGTGCCCTCGTCGGCACGCGTGTCGCGGCCGCGCACGATTAGATGACGGCCGGGGTCACGCAGCTCAGAGACATCCAGGCCCGCGGCCTCGAGCACGTCGAGCGTGTCGGCCTTAAGCGAGCCCTTGGGCACGGCGATGCGCAGCGGGCCCTCGGCGCCACGGCCCGCGGCGTGATCGCCGTCGGAAGCGGCATCCTCGGCCGAGGTGCGCGCGGCCTCCAGGCGCTCGAGCGAAAAGGCGAAGCCCGCCGCCGGCACCTCGATACCGTCGCCAAATGCGCCGGTAAAGATGGAGTCATAGCGTCCGCCCGAACCGACCGGATCGGGCAGTCCGCCGGCATAAGCCTTAAAGACCAGGCCCGTGTAGTAATCGAAAGAGTTCATGATAGAGAAGTCGAACGACAGCACCTGGGCGTCCTCGGGTGCCAGGCCCTCGACCAGGGCACGCAGCTCGCGCGTCAGCGGCGCGACGATACCGGCGGCCTCCAGCAGCGCGTCCACGCGGTCGAGCACCTCGGCACCGCCGTGCAGACGCGGCAGCTCGCTAATGGCGGCCTTGACGGCATCGGACTCGACGCTTACCGCCACGCGGGCATCGAGGCCCACAAAGTCGTTGGCATGCACGCAGCGCAGGGCCTCGGCGGCCAGCTCACGATCCTCGCACGCCGCAAGCAGCTCCTTAAACGGACGCACGCTACCTGCGATAATGCGCGCATCGGGCAGTGCCAGCTTGCGCACGGCCTCGGCCACGAGCGAGACAATCTCGACATCGCCCGCGG
>DXLT01000069.1:0-6581 GCA_019414555.1 Collinsella sp. | reverse complement strand
CGGCGGCCACGCGCCTGCGCGTGCCCGCCGTCGACGACCTCGCCGGCGACGTGATCGAATTCGTTGACCGCACGTACGGAGCCCAATGCGAGGCACTCGCCACCGAGTGCGGCGACTTTTTGGTGCGCCGCAGCGACGGCGTTTTTGCCTACCAGCTAGCCGTGGTGGTCGACGACGCTGCCATGGGCGTCACCGAGGTCGTGCGCGGATGCGATCTGCTGGGCTCCACGCCCCGCCAAATCTACCTGCAGCATCTGCTGGGACTTCCCACGCCACGCTACGCGCACATTCCACTGCTCATGTCGCCGGACGGGCGCCGCCTTTCCAAGCGCGACCGCGACCTGGACCTGGGCGAGCTCCGCACCCGCTTTGGCGCGCCCGAGGCACTGCTGGGCTGGCTCGCCGGGCAAACGGGCATCGCGCCGGACACCACGCCGCGCACCGCCGAGCAACTGGTCGAGCACTTTAGCTGGGACGTTATCCGCGCACACCGGGAGAACATCACCGTAACGGCCGAGTAGCCAAACGCCTTGCCGCTACGCAACATCCCAGGGCTGGAGTTCGTCGCCCAGGCGAACGATGCAGTCGTAGAGCACGGTGTGGCGCTCGGCCGGGTTGGCGTCGCGATGAAAATGCCCGTAATACCAGCGCTTGTAATCCAAGCGGTCTTCCAGCTCATCAAAAAACGCCGTAAGCCGATCAACGTCGGGGCAATTCCAGCCGGGTGCCGGATAGAGCGTGGGCGAAAGCATGCGCGTGGAGCAGGTGTGGGTGATCACGTAGTCGACCTTCCAACCCACGCTGTCGAGCTTTGCCCGCGCCTCCTCAAAGTTGCGCTCGTCCGGCAGCTCCTGCGGCCACCAGCTGGAATAGGGAATGCGGTATTCTTTGTCCACGCTCGTGGCGCCGCCCATGGTAAAAATCGTTGAGCCGTCGAGCTCAAAAACCTCGCCGCGCGTCAGGCGCCGTATGGGAGAGGTATCCGACAGGCGCTGCGTCAGCCCACCGTGCCACAACTCCATGGGGCGTTCCGCCCAGTGATCGAAACGCTCGTGGTTGCCGTCGACAAACAGCACGGTGTAGGGGCGCGACTCCAGCCAAGCAATATCGGCACATTCCTCGGTAGAAAAGTCCCAGGGAAAGCCAAAGTCGCCCGCGATGATGAGATAGTCGTCGCTCGCCAGGCTATCCCCAAGCTCCCAATCGCGGAGCTTTTGCATGTCAGCGCCGCCATGAATATCGCCTGTTACATAGACCGTCATCGGATTACCACTTCCCTGTAAGTCGCTAGCCCACATTCTGCACGATCACTAAGCCAACCGTTCCAGCCCTTCCATCCCTTAGGGCTTACCCTTCGTTCTTCCATCCAAACGGGTCAAGCACCCAAAAAACCAGATCGAGCACGCCGCCGGTCATCATGGCGCCGGCAAGGGCCATGCAAACGTGCAGGGAACTGGCACTTCGGAGCACGTCGAATGGCCCCAGAACAGCCAGCAGCGCGACCGCTGCGCCGGCAAGGCACAGCGCGAGGCATGGCCCCGCGTTCTTGACGCACTTCTTTGCGAGATGCTTGGTGCTATCACTCATTGGTATCGAACTCCTTAGAGGGTCGTTGTTTGGGTACATGCCGCCGTGGCAGAGCAGGGCGGCAGGGTAAGTGTCCCATGCCGTGCGGACATCAATGGAGAAACCGCCTGCTCGACCAACCTTTGACGCCGTTTTGCACCGGCACCCCATCCCCCGCTATCGAGGTCTAATACTTTTCCCACCGCTACCCAAAAACTCATCCAACATTAATCTTGGCTCAAGAATCGCTTAATCTATAACCTGCACTATAGAGTTCGACCAAGGGCGGGGCGGCGCCGCGCAACGCAGACCGCCGAACGCAACGCTCGCGCCCGGGCAAATCGCCCGGCGTCGCGCCCATCGAACGAAAGGACAGGTCATGGACGACCTCGAAAAAGTTGAAACCATCCGCACCAAGTGCAACGTGAGCTACACCGATGCCAAGGCCGCGCTCGACGCCGCCGACGGCAACGTTTTGGACGCCATCATTTGGCTCGAGTCGCAGGGCAAGACGCAGACCACGTCGGCGCACGCCGCCACCGAGTCCGCGCCAGTCGATGAGCCCTCAGCCGAGATGGTCGCCGCGCAGGCCGCCTACGAGAAGTCGAGCGAAAAGACCGACTTCTCCAAGAAGATGGACAGCGTATGGGAGTACCTCAAAAAGCTCTTCCGCCTGAGCCTGGACACCAAGTTTATCGCCACGCGCCGCGATGCGATCATCCTCAACATCCCCATCCTGATCCCCATCATCGCCCTGTTTGCCTGGGGCGCTACGATTTGGCTGATGCTGATTGGCCTGTTCTTTGGCATGCGCTACCGCATCGACAGCGACGGCGACGTGCCCGGCAGCATCAACAACCTTATGAATCACGCCGCCGATGCCGCGAACGACATCAAGCAAAATCTGAACGACGACAAGTAATCGCAGACGGGGGCACGCATGGCACGGATCCTGATCGTAGAGGACGAGGAGAAAATCGCCCGCTTTGTGACGCTCGAGCTGGAGCACGAGGGCTACCAGGTGGAACACGCCGCCGATGGCCGCACCGCCGTGGACCTGGCGCTGGAGCGCAACTACGATCTTATTCTGCTCGATGTGTTGTTGCCGCAGCTCAACGGCATGGAGGTCCTGCGGCGCGTCCGCAAGCACAAGGATGTGCCGGTGATAATGGTCACCGCGCGCGATGCCGTGATGGACAAGGTGGCCGGGCTCGATGCCGGCGCCGACGATTACCTGACCAAGCCGTTTGCGATTGAGGAGCTGTTCGCACGGATCCGCGTGGCGTTGAAGCGCTCGGAGGCCGTGCGGGCGGCTTCGGGCGTTGGCGGCATCGGGACGGGCGCGGCAGGCGGCACGGGTGTCGGCGCCACTGCGATGCCCCCGGTCAGTGACTCGACCCAGGTTTCCGCCTCGCTCTCCCCCGCCACGCTCGCCGTGGGCTCGGTTGCGCTCGACCCCGACCGCCGCGAAGTCACGGTCGGCGGCTCGCCCATTGCGCTCACGGCCCGCGAGTTCGATGTCCTCGCCCTGCTTATGGCGCATGCCGAGACCGTGCTCACGCGCGAACGCATCGCGCACGAAGCGCTGGGCTACGAATACATGGGCGACACCAACAACGTCGACGTGCACATCGCGCATCTACGCGCCAAGATCGAGGACGCCGGCGGCGTCCGCATCATCCAGACCGTGCGCGGGGTGGGCTATGTCTGCCGCGCGTAACGCCGAGGCCAAGCGCGTCACCTCCATCGCCCGCGCCATCAACTGGAGCTATATGTGGCGCCGCCTGATGAGCTACGTTTGGCTCGACCTGCTGCTAGTAGTGATTGTGGCGGCGATCCTTGTCTATGGATACAACCAGACGCTGCCCAACGGCGCGTTTACCGCAGGATGGATCCCCAGCGCCACCGTTCGCGGCATGACGCTGACGCCCGCGCGCGGCTGGGACCTGACAACACTCACCTATACCGTCGAGCTTGCGCGTACCACCAAGACTTTCCCCCTCGCGCAGGACCTCGTCACGCTATGGCCTCTCTACCTTGTCGTTGTGGGTTGGCAGGTCATCAGCGTGCTCAACATGCTCGGCGGCGCCCGCCGCGTGCGCCGCACCATGGCGCCGCTCAACGATCTGGCCCTGCGCGTGGACGAACTCGGCCGCATGCAACTCGCCGGCGGCAAAATGGAAACACTGGAGCAGGCCATCGCGCGCGCAAGCGTCGACTCGCCGAGCGTCACCACCGGCGACGCCGACCTGGCGAGCATCGAGGTCGCACTCAACCGCCTGCTGCGCCAGATGCAAGAGGCCAAGCTGCAGCAGATGCGCTTTGTCAACGACGCGAGTCACGAACTGCGCACGCCCATCGCGGTGATTCAGGGCTACGTAAACATGCTCGACCGCTGGGGCAAAGACGACCCGGACGTACTGGCGGAGTCCATCGCCTCACTCAAGGCCGAAAGCGAGCATATGCAGGAGCTCGTGGAACAACTGCTGTTTTTGGCACGCGGTGATGCCGGCCGCACGGTCCTGCGGCGCGCACATACCAACCTGGCCGCACTGGTCGGCGAGGTCTGCGAGGAATCGCAGATGATCGATGCCGCGCACACGTATCGACTGGCCTTTGACGCTGCACTTGTCAGCGACCCGCGCTGCGACGCGCCCGTCGACGTGGCACTCGTGAAGCAGGCTCTGCGCGTGATCGTGCAGAATGCCGCCAAGTACTCGGATGCGGGAACGACCGTCACATTTGGCATAACGCCCGATGCGGGCGTGGGCACGATCGACATAAGTGTTGAGGACGAGGGCATCGGCATGAACCAGGAATCCGCAGCTCACGCGTTTGAACGGTTCTACCGCGCCGACAACGCACGCGATGCCGGCGCGCAGGGCTCGGGTCTGGGGCTTGCCATTGCCAAGTGGATCGTCGATAGCCATGGCGGTGTCATTGGCGTGACCTCAGTCGAGGGCGTCGGCAGCCGCTTTACGATTCGCCTGCCGCGGTAGGAAGCCCCTCGGCATAAATAAAGGGATAGGGCCACGCGGCCCTATCCCTTTTTGCTAGCTATGGCAGCTTGTGCACTACTCGCGGCACAGATGCACGGCGAAGCCGGCGAACTCGCGCTTAAAGTACACGAGCTTGGTGCCGCCGTCGGGCAGCAGCACGCGCGACTCCTCGTTGACCTCGAGCCCGCGCTCGGCAAACCACTTCTCGGCCGCATCGATGTCGTTGACGGCAAAGCCGATGTGGCCCTTGGCGCCACGACCGTTCTGCTTCATGATCTCGACCAGCGAATCGTTAAAGTACGAAACCGGAGTCTCAATAACGGGCAGGCCCATCATCGTCGAGAACAGCTCCGCGATCTCCAGGGCGTCTGCCGGGTCGGCGGCGTTAAAGCCCACATGGGCAACGCGCATGCCAAAGAGCTCGACCGGGTTGGCGTTCTGCTCACTCATACAGGCAGTGCCTACTGAGCCATGACGTCGAGAACGGCCTTCTCGGCAGCGACGCGGTTCATGCCGGTCATGAAGGGCACGCCGCTCACGTACGGGCAGGTGAGGCCTTCGGGGGCAACGGTGGTGGCGATCAGCAGGTCGGCGCCCTCGTCGCAGTAGTCCTTGGCCTCGGAGATGGCGCACTGCACGATCTCGTACTTGTCGGCGTAACCGTTGGCGTCGAGCAAGGTGGCGACCTTCTGGGCAACGAGCGTGGAAGTAGCAGCGCCAGCACCGCAAGCCAAAACGATCTTCTTCATAGGTAATGTCTCCCTTCATGGTTTACTTTAGGTAAGTGTACCGCAGCGAGCGATGGCGCTCGGCCTCGATGAGCTTTTATGCCAGTTTGCTTACGCGCTGCGTATAATACATCTAGTACGTGTTGCCATACCGCTCGCTTTATGAGCGACTAAGGACCCCAATATGCCCGATTCCCGCACCCTCTGGACCGCCGTCGTTATCATCTGCATCGCCGTGTCGGTGTTCTTTAGCGTCAAAAAACGCACCACGTTCAAGCGCTTGCAGCAGCTTATGGCTGCCAAGCAGTGGGACGAGTTCGATCGTTTGCTCGACGCCAAACTCACCAGCATGCTGTACCCGCGCTATAACCGCGACTACCTGCGCCTGAACTCCTATCTGCTGCGCGAGGACCACGAGCGCGCCAGCGAGATGTTCGACCTGCTGCTGGGACTCAACCTCCCCAAGATGCAGCGTGTCGACCTGGTAATTAAGGCCTTTAACTACTACGTTGGCCAGGAGGACCGCAAAAAGTCCAAGGAGCTGTTGCACGAGATCAAGGGCTTTGAGGGCGGTCAAGCCGAAGCGGTTGCACACGAGTGTCAGCTGATGTACGACACGATGATCTTGAAGCGCCACAACGATATTCCCGAGCTGGAGCGCATGCTCGAGGAGGCCGGCGACGATAAGGTCAAGAGCTGCCGCCTGGAATACCTGCTGGCCCTGCAGTACAAGAACAAGGGCGACGAAGCCAAGTTCCAGGAGTTCCTGGAGAAGTCGGGGCAACACTCGATGGCCGTCAACGCGTAACGGACGGCTTGTGCTAGACTTCTAGTCTCACGGGGGCGTGGCGGAATTGGCATACGCAGGAGACTTAAAATCTCTCGCCGCAAGGATTGTGGGTTCGAGTCCCACCGCCCCTACCATGTGATTGCTTGCGAGCCCGTCTTCCCCAGGGATGCGGGCTCGCTTCTTTTAGATGCCGGTGAGACTCGAACCCGCGAGGGGGCGAGCGTTAAGCGGACGCGCAGCGTCCGTAGCGAGCCGGCGAGGGCGCCGACAGGCGGCCGAAGCCGGTGCGTATTTGCGCAGCAAATGCGCGGACGTCCCACCGCCCCTACCATATGGAGCTTTCGAGCCTGTGTCCCCAAGGGATGCGGGCTCGTTTCTTTTACACGCCGGCAGGGCTCTAAGTTGCGGTGGAATAGATCCTGTTTATACCGTTTACCAGCTTATTGGGGGTGCGGACGATTTCTTGGACCGCGCCTAGGCGTATCCAAGCTTCCTGCG
>DXLT01000068.1:0-6590 GCA_019414555.1 Collinsella sp. | reverse complement strand
ACCCCGGCATGCCGCTCATGACCTCGGAGGACATCGAGGCCACGGCGCGCGTGTATTACCTGGTGCCCGCGATTGCCAAGCACCTGTGCCTGGGCGATTCCGGTCGCGAATTCCAGGACTGCATGGGCCAGACCGAGCTTTGCCATCTGCTGGAGCACGTGACGGTCGAGCTCATGAACGAGACCGGTCTCGCTGGCAGCATTTCGTGCGGCCGCACTCGCGTGAGTGAGCACGATGAGCGTGTCTTTGAGGTCGAGCTTTCGTGTCCCGACGACGCGCTGGCCATCGGCGCGCTGTCTTCGGCGACCTTTATGATGGATTGGGCCTATCTGCATGCCGACCAGCCCGCTCCCGATGTGGACGGTACGGTCGCGGGCCTGCGTAACCTGGTACTGGGCATGCGTGCCGAGGCCGAGGGCAAGGACCCGCACGAGGCCGTCGCCGCCGCGAACGCCGAAGGCGAGGCCGGGGACACGACCGAGGGCGAGGCGCCTGCCGAGGTTGCCGCCGAGTCTGTCAACGATGCCCCTGCCGAGGAGGCCGTCGAGGTCGAGCCCGCGGAGCCCCAGGGCGTCCCGAGCTTTGACGACGAGCCGCAGGAGGTAATCGATACCGAGGGCGCGACCGCTGAGAGCCATGAGGCCCCCGCTGCCGTCTACGGTGGCGCGGCGACGGCTCCGGTTGCCCCCGCGCACGAGGGCAACCTACCGCTCGTTGACGGCGCTGGCGAGGACCCGGCCGCCACGGTGGCCATGCCTGCCATGCCGCAGGAGTAGGCTCACCCGCTTATTACCATCATGTACCTGCGCCTTTACCGTACGCAGATGAGTAAGACGGCAAGCGCTGTGCTGCGGGTATAATGGACAGCATTCAAACGGTGGGCGCCGAGGTGCCCGCAGGAGAGGAATGAACATGGGTAAGACTTTCAACTTTATCTCGGGTGCGCTCTTCGGTGCCGCCGCCGGCGCCATCATCGGCGTTGCCCTGGCTCCGCGCTCGGGCGCCGAGACCCGCGCCATGGCTGCCGATATCGCCAACGACGCCTGGGATAACATGCGCGACACCTACGAGCACGGTGCCGAGGAGGCCCGCGCTGCGGTCAACGATTTTGGCCCGATGGTCGACGCCAAGGCCGATGACCTGCGTGCCAAGGTTGACCTTGCCCGCGAGCGCATGGACCAGCTGCGTGAGCAGCTCAACGACGCCATCTCGGGCGGTAACGTGACGCCCGCCGCCGATGTCGTGGTCGAAAACGCCGTCGAGGCCGACGCCGAGGCCGCGGAGCCTTCGACCGAGGCATAATGCGCGCCGGGGATTTTGTCGGCGCCAAGATCTATCGCAAGCCTACCGAGGATAAGCGCACCAAAAAGGACGGCACGCCGCGCAGCCCTAAAAAGCTCGGCAAGATTCACTTTCCGGTCTTTACCCCGGGCGGTACGCGTGTGGTGGGCTTTATGGTTCGCCAGTCCGATATCGCGGGCATGATCGAGCGCCCCGACCGGTTTGTGGCGCTCGATGCCATTGGCGTCTACGAGGGCGCCATCGCAGTTGACGACGTCAAGGGCACCTACGATGCCGCTGCGGCCAAACGCCTCGACATCAACCTGGACGATTGCATTATCTGGGTTGGCATGGACGTGCGCACGGAGTCGGGCGATGTCGTGGGCTATTGCTCGGACGTCGAGTTCAAGCCGCGTTCGGGCGTCGTGCAGACGTTCTACGTGACCGCCGGCACTGCTTCGAGTGTGCTGGTGGGCGACACGCAGATGCCGCCGACGATGCTGCGCGGCTATGCGGACGGCGCGATGATCGTTTCGGACGAGGTCAAGTCGCTCGGGTATTCGGGCGGCGCCGCCGCAAAGGCTGCCGAGGCAAGCGTCGTGGTGGGCGATAAGGTCAAGAAGGGCGCCAAGGTGCTCGATGACAAGGGTTCGGTCGCCGTGGACAAGGGCAGTCGCGCGTTGGGCAAGCAGCTCGGCAAGACGCGCGGTATGTTCAAGGCCTTTAAGGACGAATACCAAAAGGCGAGCGGGGGCTCGTCGAAAGCTAGTAAATAGCGACGTTCCAAATGATGGGAGGCAAGCCGGAGACCTGTTGCTCCGGCTTGCTGCGTTTATGAGGGAGGGCACATGCGTCAAAACGGATCTAACTTAAACGGGCGCTCGGGCGCGCGTCCGACGGTGCGCCGCGATCTGGGGCAGCTGCCCAGCGGTCAGCGCAAGCGTCACCGTAAGCCCGGCGCGATGTATCTCAACCATAGCCGCGGCTTTAGCGACCGCAGCGCTCGCATCGGCAACGGCCGCACGCCCCGTCGTCCGTCTCGTCTGCCCTATGCGCTCATTGCCGTGGGTTGCGCGCTTGTGCTGTTTATCGCCGCCGTCGTGGGCTATGTCAACCGCAGCGTGGATGTCGTCCTCAACGGTCAGGAGACTGCAGTGCGCGTCGGCTCTACGCTGCAAAATCTCATCGACGACCAGGAGCTGACCGATACCTACGACGCCGGGGACCTGCTGGCCGTTGACGACAGCGTGCTGACCCGCCATGGCGGCGAAAAGCTGTCGGTAAAGGTGAATGGCAAGCGCATAAAACAGGGCAAGTGGAAAAGCCGCGAGCTTACGGGCGGCGAGAAGGTGACGGTCAAAGACGGCCGCGACATGTACGAGAAGCACGAGGTCCAGGCGACGGTTATCGAGCCCAAGCTCAAGGTCGAGGGCACGGGTGCCATCGAGTACGTCAAGACGTGGGGTATCCAGGGTCGCTCTGAGGTGTGGGTCGGCGAGCAGTCGGGCAAGACGCAGGACCGTGGCGAGGTCGTGCCCGCCACCGATTGCGTAGTCGAGTGCGCGAGCGTGGCACCCAAGGGCAACGAAAAGTACGTGGCGCTGACGTTTGATGAGGGCCCGAGCGGAGCGACCAAGCAGATCCTGCAGGTGCTCAAGGAAAAGGGCGTCACCGCGACGTTTTTCCTGTCGGGCGATGCGGCCGAGGCTTCGCCCGCCACGGCCAAGGCGATTGTCGATGCCGGCTGCGAGGTCAGCTCCAACAGTTACCGCGACGAATCGCTCAAGGGCAAGGACCGCGATGCGGTGCGCGAACAGGTTTCGAAGGGCACCGAGGCGATCAAGTCCGCGACCGGAACGTCGACGATGCTTTTGCGTGCTCCCTACGCAGCCTTTGACGAGCAAAACTGGATTGATGCGATGGACTTGGTGTCTGCCGTGGTCTCGTGGAATATCGATTCGGGCGACTGGCTGCTCAACGGTGCCGACGAGCAGGTCTCGACGGTGCTCGATTCGGTGACGCCGGGCAATATTGTGCTGCTGACCGATAACGATGAATGTGCCGAGCAGACGCTCGAGGCACTGCCGCAGATTATCGACGGGCTTATTGCCGACGGCTACAAAATCGTGACATTGAGCGATCTGGTCAAGACGGATACATCGTTGAGCAAAAAGCTCACCTCGCTGACGAAGGTCACCATGCCCAAAAACGCCGTGTTCCCCCAACTCGCCGAAGATGACGACACCACAGAGTAGTCATTGGGGACGTGCTTAAACGACTGGTCGTTTAGGACGGTCTTAATCGCTTTGCCCCACTGTGCTCATCCGGCTCTATGTCACGGATACGTCAGCGTTTGGTATGCCTGCAATGTGCAGCGCATAAATTCGGTGCCACGGCGCGATGCTGATGCTATAGTTACTGCGGATAACAAGGGTCAAGAGAAAGGTTACAGGTGAAATCCAAACCTCGACCATACAGTCGATGACCCCATGCAGGTGCTTCTTGCGCATGCACGGGGTGTGAGCGTCGAGCGGCGTGCCGCCCGCGCATGCGAATACATATCTAAAAGTCCACGGACGGCGTGCCGGCATGGCCGCGGCCCGAAGGGATAATGATGGGGAGCACCAGTGAATTATCTGAGTGAGATGCTCAAACTGCCGGTCTTGGACGTCGATGGCGAAAAGCTCGGCGTTGTGAATGATTTTGGCATTGCTACCGGCGAAGTATTTCCGCACGTGACGTCGCTCGCGTTCCGCGGGCCCGGCAAGACGCCGTTTATGATCAGCTGGCGCAAATGGGTCGACCGCATCGACGAGACGGGCGTACACCTTAAGTCGCCGGCAACCGAAATCCGTTTTTCGTACCTGCAGCCGACCGAACTCTTGCTCGCGCGCGACGTGCTCAACAAGCAGATTGTCGACACGCAGGGCATGAAGGTCGTGCGCGTAAACGACATCAAGTTTTCCATGTCGGGCGAAAATCAGCTGCGCCTGCTGGGTGCCGAAGTTGGTGCCCGCGGTCTGCTGCGCGCGATCAGTCCCGCACTCGAGCATGTCGTCGAAAGCTTTATGAAGCACCTGGGCAAACCGCTCGGCGAGGACATCATCGCCTGGTCCTACATGGACCTGCTCGACCGTTCGACTAAGAACATCCAGCTTTCGGTGTCGCACAAGACGCTTGGCGAGCTGCACCCTGCTGACATTGCCGACATTATCGAGCAGCTCGACCCGCGTCTGCGTGCGCAGGTGTTCGCGCAGCTCGACACCGCCCAGGCCGCCGAGGCTATCTCGGAGTTCGATGACGACGAGCTGATGACCGAGATGCTCGAGGGTCTGTCCGACACCGACGCATCGTCGATGTTGGCCATGATGGACCCGGACGACGCCGCCGACCTGATCGACGAGCTCGATTACGAGAAGGCCGAGAAGCTTTTGCGCCTGATGGGCGTTCAGGAGGAGAAGGCGATTCGTAACCTGCTGGGGTATGAGGACAACACCGCCGGCCGTATCATGACCTCGGAGTTTGTCTCCTTGCCTGCCACGGCGACGGTCGGTGACGCCATCGAGGCGATTCGCAAACTCGACGAGGACTTCGAGAGCGTCTACTACGTCTATACCGAGGACCCGAGCGGCATGCTCACCGGCGTCCTTTCGCTGCGCACGTTGATCGTGGCCGACCGCGACGCCACGCTGGGCCAGCTGGCCTATCGCGACCTGGTTTATGTGTCGCCCGACGATGACCAGGAAGACGTAACGGACGAGATGACCAAGTACGACCTGGTCGCCATCCCCGTTTGCGACGAGAACCGTCACATCCTTGGCATCGTGACCTTCGACGACGCCATGGACGTTATCGCCGAGGAACACCAGGAGGACCTGCAGATCGCGGGCGTCGGCTCGGGCGATAGCGCGTCCGACGACTCGACGAATGTGCTCAGCTGGTTTGTGCATCGCCAGTACTGGGTTGTCGTGTGGGGCATTGCCTCGTGCATCATGGCAACGGTGCTGGGGACGGCGCTGGGCTCCGCGCATCTGGTGGTGTTCCCCATGTGCGCCATGCCGCTCGTGCTGCTGGCTGCCTCGCGTATGGTGTCGTTCGTCAAGAACTACTTCCTGGAATACGACGGCCACGACGACGAGCCTAAGCCCTACCTGGGATTCTTCTTCCAGAGCACCGGTATGGGCCTGATTTTGTCGCTCGTGACCTATCTGTGCGCGCAACTGGTGCGTACCGCCGCGTTCCCCGGTGCCCCTATGTTTGAGGAACAACTCTTTACCGGCTGCTTTAATATCGCTGCCGTCATTTGCCTGGTTGGCAACATGAGTGCCGTGATTTATCTGATGGTGCTGTTCTGGCGCGACGAGCACGATCTCAACACGTCGGGCACCGCCATGAACGTCATTGCCGTCATGATCTCGTGCGTGGCGTACTGCGTCGCCGCGGTGCTGCTCACCATGTCAGTCATGGGTTAGGTGGTCGCGTGCAAAACACGAAGCAAAAGGCGAGCACCAAACAAAAGCTGACCATTGCGGCCATCTTTGGCGCCATGGGCCCCGGTCTGTTGGCGGCGCTTTCGGGTAATGACGCCGGCGGCATCGCCACGTATTCCAGCGCCGGCGCCAGCTATGGCTACAAGATGCTCTGGATGCTTCCCGTCATGACCGTGCTGCTTATCGTGACGCAGGAGACTGCGGCGCGTTGCGGCTGCGTCACAGGCAAGGGCCTGGCGTCGCTCATCCGCGAGCGCTTTGGCGTGCGCAGGAGCGTACTGGCCATGGCGGCGCTGCTGATCGCTAATACGGCCGTGACCATTTCGGAGTTTGCGGGTATCGCGAGCGGCCTTGCCCTCTTTGGTGTGCCGGCGAGCATCTCGGTGCCGCTGGTGGCGCTGCTGGTTTGGATGCTTACCATGTCGGGCAGTTTCCAGCGCATCGAGAAGATTCTGCTGCTGGTGAGCTGCGTGTTTGTGACCTATATCGTTGCCGCCTTTATGGCCGGCCCCAACTGGGGCGAGGTCGCGGTCGACTTGGTCGTACCCAATATTCAAAACGACCCCAGCTACGTGTCGCTGGTAGTTGCCACGATCGGCACCACCATTGCGCCGTGGATGATTTTTTTGGCGCAGAACAACGTGGTCGATAAGAATGCGGGCGAGGACGATATCGTGTTGCAGCGCATCGATACCGTGAGCGGTTCAATTGCCGCCGACATCATCGCCGGCTTTATCATCATCACGACCGGTACAGTATTGTTTCCGGCGGGCGTCCAGATTAGCGACGCTGCCGATGCGGCCCGCGCGCTGGAGCCCA
>DXLT01000067.1:0-6701 GCA_019414555.1 Collinsella sp. | reverse complement strand
TCAAGCGCGAACTTCCCTAATGGTCAAAAACGGGTGCCAAGTGGTAAACTGTTAAGGTTATTTTGGTTGATCGGTATGTCCGAGGGGGAGCATGTTCACTAAAGTCCTAAGGTCTTTTGGTATGCGTGGTCGAGTCCTTACGTTGGATGCTCCCATCTCGGGTGACGTCATTCCGCTCTCCGAGGTAAACGATCAGACGTTTGCTACCGGCCTTTTGGGCCAGGGCGTGGCGATTCAGCCCACCGGAACGCGTGTGATTGCACCGGCTGATGCCAAGGTCGAGGCCATTTTTCCTACGGGACACGCCGTTGCGCTTAACACGGTCGATGGCTTGGACGTGCTCATCCACGTTGGTTTGGATACCGTTCAGCTCGAGGGCAAGCACTTTACCGTACATGCGCAAGTGGGTGACATCGTCCATAAGGGCGATGTGCTCATTGAGTTCGATCGCGAGGCAATTGCTGCCGAAGGCTACGATGTGACGGTTCCCATCTTGGTGTGCAACTCCGTTGAGTTCTCGAGCATCAAGGGTTCCGTTGGCGTGCATGTCGAAGAGATGGACCAGCTCATCGTTGCTCGCGAGCGCTAGCAAGTGCACGTGGCCATTAGCCTACAATTCAAACACGTTTACGGAGGGCGCCCTTGAAAGAGGACGCCCTCCGTGGCAAGATGAGATTTGTCCGAAGCTAAACAGCTTTGGGTCACCGTGGACGGGCAGGGGCCTCGACGCGGCTAGACACGAGACACATACATTACGCGACCTCGCCCTGGTGGCCGCACACGTTGGTTGCGGCCGACGCGGGCCGCGGGCAAGTGCTTGTAAGGGAGCCTTGCCTCTCTTGTACGAGAAAGGACGCGTAATGAAGATCATTAAAGCTAAAGACTACGAGGATATGAGCCGCAAGGCTGCCAATATCATCTCGGCGCAGGTTATCCTCAAGCCCGACTGTGTGCTGGGCCTTGCCACCGGCTCCACCCCGATCGGTGCCTACAAGCAGCTCGCTGCTTGGTACGAGAAGGGCGACGTCGACTTTGCCGAGGTCAGCACATACAACCTGGACGAGTATCGCGGCCTTTCGCACGACGATCCCCAGAGCTATCACTACTTTATGCGTGAGAACTTCTTCGATCACATCAACATCGACCTGAACAACACGCATGTGCCCGATGGCTCCAACCCCGATGCCGCCGCTGCCTGCTCTGAGTACGACAAGATCGTCGCTGCCGCCGGTTACCCGGATCTGCAGCTGCTCGGCATTGGCAACAACGGTCACATCGGCTTTAACGAGCCCGATGACCACTTCTCCAAGGGTACGCACTGCGTCGACCTCACCGAGAGCACCATTCAGGCCAACAGCCGCCTGTTCGACAGCATCGACGACGTTCCCCGTCAGGCCTACACCATGGGCACCCAGACCATCATGTATGCCCGCATGATCCTGGTCGTCGCCAACGGCGAGGCCAAGGCTCAGGCCGTGCATGACATGTGCTACGGTCCGGTTACGCCTGCGTGCCCGGCTTCGATCCTGCAGCTGCACACCAACTGCGTTGTCGTTGCCGACGAGGCCGCCCTTTCGCTCTGCGAGTAGC
Organism: Collinsella sp.; assembly: GCA_019414555.1. Lineage (GTDB taxonomy): Bacteria > Actinomycetota > Coriobacteriia > Coriobacteriales > Coriobacteriaceae > Collinsella. The sequence continues at coordinate 5,111 of DXLT01000067.1, read as the reverse complement.
GCGAATCCTGCACCTCGACATAGCCTTGCCTAAGGCCTCCGCTTTGCGGGGGCCTTTTTGCTATCCCTTTCCGCCCGCTTGACCAAAATCTTGCCGCAAGCTTGACGAATGCCGGATGTCAAACAGCTTGATTCATTCCATACCAGATTCTATGCAAAAATGCCACTAAAAGGTCGTAGACGGTAGCGGGTGCTAGGCGAGTTGAATGACATGGCTGAACCTTGTTCATTTGCGTTACACTGCCGCTTGGATGGGACAAGCTGACAAGCTCATTTACCTGCTTAAAGACCGATTAGTCGGGGGATTAATAACAATCGGCCCTCGCTGTACAAAAACTTGCCGCTTGCGTACCAAAAGACAACCTCAAACACAAGGTCGCTCTATTCATAGCGCGGCTTGTATGGTCTTGCGGTTACAGTGTCCATACGGTCGAGTTGAGGAGCGGGCATGGTAAACGATTTGAGCAGTATAGACGACCTCGAGCTGATGCCGCTGGGCGGAGGCTATATGGTGCGACGCGAACGCTTGATGAATGAGCTTCTCGCCAAGGGCCGAAAGGCCGGCATCGTGGTTCTCTATGCGCCCGACGGGTTTGGGAAGACCTCGGTGCTGCTGCAGTACACCCATGAGGTTAAATGCGACCCGACGCGAGGCCCTGTGCGGATTATCGAGGCCGATCGCGCCACTGGGCGCGAGGTGTTTATGCAGCTCGAGGTGGTTACCGAAGAACTCAAAGACAAACCGCACTCCCTTATCGCGATTGATAATGTGCCAAACCTCGATCAGCACGATACCGAAGACCTCATCGACAGGATTCGCGGCCTGCGCGCTATGGGGGTAGGGGTCTTTATCTCCTGCCGTCCTTCAAATCGTCAACTGATTCATGGGCTGGGCGATTCGGTTAAGATCAATGCGCAGATGCTCAAGGTGCATGCCTATGAGTATTCGGCGTGGGCATCGGCGTTTTCGATCAGCACATCGCTCGACTTTTATCAGCTCACGCAGGGCGTGCCCGAGCTCGTTTCGGCATTGCAGACGGGTCTGTATGGCCAAGGCGACGTAGCCGGTCTGCTCGAAAACGAGATTGTCAACGTATATGGCGCGGCACTTGTCGATCTGGCTTCGCTCGACAATAATGCGCTGTTTTGCGTGGCATGTCTCATGATTTTGATGGGCGAGGGCAATATCGCAGAACTCGAGGCTTGCGGGGTGAGGCTGTCGATGGTCGACCAGTCCTACTTTGTACGCGACTACCCGATCTTTGGCTTGGACCCCGCCGAGCGGAGTTTTACGTGTCTGGGCACGGAGGATAACGGACGCTTGCGCTTGCGTAAGTTGGTGGCCGAGGTTCGCCCCGAACTTGTTCCGAGGGCGGCCCGGATTTTGCTTAAGGCGGGTAGATGCGATGCGGCGATGGGCCTGGCGGACGCCTTTTTGGACCGTGATGCGGTCCTTGAACTTGCTGGGCAGTATGGGGTCGATCTGGCTCTGACGGGGCACGGGGCCGATATCTGCCGAGCAGCGCTGGGCACGATCGATGCCGAGGATCCGGCTCCAGAGCCAACGCCTGCCGAGGCGCTTGGCGTATATCTGGCAGCGGTCAGCGTGTCCAATACAAAGCTCGCTCGCTATATGGCATCGGTCATCGAGCGCGGGGGCGAACGGGCGGCCTGCGAAATAGACCCTGTTTCATGGAGGGTGGCCCAGACACTGACGGCTGTTTGCTATGGGAACAACGGGCTTGGGCTTCCTACGAACCTGGCCGTGCCAGAAATCGAGACATCCCATACCGCACTCGATATGTTGTCCGCACATATCGAGGTCAAGCGCTGCCTGACCGAGCGGGGAGATGACGGCGGCGTTCTACAGCAGCTCAAAACGAGCAAGGCCTACGACTGTGAGCTCGACATCGCGGGGATTGTTATACGGGCCGATAGCATGCTGGTGGAGCTTTTTGACGGGTCGTTTGCGGGAACCGACGAGCGCGACGACGAGATGACGGTGGTGCGGGAGGCGCTCGACGTACGTGGGCTTAAGGCGATGGCTATCTGGGTGCGCATGGTGTTGGCGGCACGGCGGCTCCTTTCCGGCCTGCCGGTAACCGACGACGCGGCATTCAACGAGCTCGATCGTTTTGCCGTGCGCATGCGCGACAACCAGATTCAGCTGTTTGGCCTGTTGCTAGAAGGCTGGCAGTCGCTGGCAGAGGGACGGCCGGTTAATGCAAAGTTTCGTGCGGTCCAAGTGCTCAAACTTGCCGAGGAGTCGATTGCGTACATGCGCGATAACGCATTGCTGCTGGAGCGCGCGGCGTATCTGCGTAACACCTCGATGGTTTCGGTGCGCGAGGAAGCGGAGTTGCTCGATATAAGCCAGACGCAGGTTGGTGGAGCGGAGGCCTGGATGGTGGCGCTGCATTTGGCCTGTGCGGGCCGAGACAGCGATCTTGCGGCCTGGATGTCCATGAATCGTGCGGGGATTCTGGAGCCATCGTATCGGCTCTTTGCGCGCCTTGCCATGCATTGTCTGGGCGAGCCGGCGACCAGGATTCGCAAGAAGCTTCCCGTGCGCGAGCTGTCGCGGTACTCGCTGCGCGATGATCTGGAAGGGGAGGGCGAGCGCTTATTTCAGGCCGGCGAGGTTGAAGCCGTTGATACCATCGACCATATCGAGATTCGCATGTTTGGTGCGTTTCGCGCCGAACGCGACGGGTTTCCCATCACGGACAAAATGTGGCGCCGCAAGAAGGCGGCGACACTTGCCGAGCGGCTTGCGCTGGGCATGGATGCGCTCGTCGATCGTGAGACGCTGGCTATGGAGCTGTGGCCCCATGCCGAGTTCAATAGCGCCCGCAACAACCTGTACTCGACGATATCGCGCTTGCGGTCGGCTTTGGGACCGACGCCGGATGGCAAGTCGTGTGTGCTCATCCAAAATGAATGCATCGGACTCAACGGCGACTACGTCAAGACCGATGTACGGCTGTTTGACCAGATAAGCCGCGAGGTTTTGGGAAATCGAACGGGTGCGCGCGGGCCCCATTTAGTTGAGCTGTGCCTTAAGATTGAGCAGCTTTATGCCGGACCGCTGTATGTTCCCAATGGCTGTAATCCCACCTACTTTTTGCGTATGCGACGCATTATGCAGTCAAAGTATATCGATTGCATGATTAAGGGAGCAAATGCCGCTCTAGAAGAAAACGACCTGCAGTCGGCGATTTGGCTGGCGGAGTCGGGTCTTCGACAGGAAACGGCGCGTGAGGATATGGTGCGCTGCGCCATGCGTGTCTACAGTGCGGCGGGGCGGCGGCGCGATATCGTCGAGCTGTACAGCGGGCATATGCACCATCTGAGGGAGCAGGTCAATGGCGTGCCCGAGCCCGAGACGCGGCGTCTATACGAGCGCTTGGTGGAGGGGCGGCTCAATCGCGTGCTGGTCGAGCGATAAAAACGGGCGCCCGAAGTACTTGGACACCCGTAAGCTCGCTATGTGTTGGCTCGCCGATCATTGGCTCTTAGACGAGCTTGATCTTCTGGATATCCTTGCGCGAGGACTCGCGATACAGCGAGAACTTGCGGCCGATAACCTGAACGACCTCGGCGTGGCAACGCTCGGCGAGCTCCTCGGCGGCCTCGCGGGCGGAAAGACTGGAGCCATCGAGCACGGAGCACTTAACGAGCTCGTGCTTCTCCAGGTAGGCGACCGTCTGCTCGACGGTGCCCTCGTTAATATCGGACTTGCCGATGATGATGGCGGGGTTGAGGTGATGGGCCATGCTGCGAAGCTGCTTGACCTGGGCTCCTGTCAGTGCCATGGGTTCTCGCTTTCTATGTTATGGGGCGCCCCGCGATGGGGCCTTAATCTACGTGAGCTGTCCCACGATAGCGCAGGAACGGCGCGGTGTGGAGCGTGTTTGCCCAGTTCAAAAAGAATGCGGATGCCGAGTGAGTGGGCGGCGTGGGCTGCGAACAGGCTATGAGCTGGGCGCAGAGACTGGCTCCCATGCAATAAATGCCCAACGGACCTTGCGGACGTGGTCGAGCATGTAGCGTCCCTGCGGCACACCCTTGGAGCCCGGCTCACCGGCATGGGGGTTCTCGATCATGTGCTGGGCGATGTAATCGCGCAGGCGGTCGATCTTATCCTCGTTGCCATGTTCGAGCATACGGGAAAAATCCGCCACACCTGCTTCAAGGCTATCGAAGGTGTCGCGTCGAGGCGATTCAAAGTATGTAACCTGCGGCAGGGCACCCATCTGAATGAGGATGTTGAAGGCGTACACAAAGCCATTGCTGCAGGTAACCGAGGCACCAATGGCGTTCATCAAGTGCAGATCATAGCGCGGGCTGGAGTTAGCGACCATCGTGACAGCACAACGACGACGAGCCGTACGGTCGAGCTTGGCAAGCGCACCTTTTAGATTGGTCGTCGTAACCGACCGACTGGCAAAGGCAACATCCACCGCTTTCGCGACCGGTCCAACCAAATCCCAATCATCATCCCAAGCAAGCTCAAGCGGCGTAATAAGATCCTCGAGTCCGTAATACTCAATGCCAGCATCAAGGGTGCCCAGCATGGCAGGGGAGAAATCAGCCGCAATCACAGGATGCCCAGCCTGAGCAAGCGGAATAGCAATCGACCCAGCCCCACACCCCATATCCAGCACCGATTCACCAGGCTCAAGCGCCAACAACTTTATAAAATCCCGGGCATAAGGAGCAGTCTCCAACGGCCGAAAATGCCGAGCCCGCTTATCCCACTCAAAAGAATCATCAGCCCGCCGCCGACCAGCTTGCAAACGCATCCATTCGCCATTCCAATCAGCAGAAAGCAGCTCAGAGCGAGCATCCCCTTCAACCACGGGCTAACCTCCTAGCAACAAAAAAGCGACTCCTCCCAAAAGAAGAGCCGCAACCAGCATATATCAGAAAAAGAACCGTTCCAACGCCAAATCGCCGCACCAGCCAAGTGGTGCAGGAGCGAAGCAACTGCAACCGGGATAGAACCCAACTGAGGTCCCGTTGTGCGGGAGCCCCGGGGAGGGCAAATATATAAGGTCGATCGCGAGTTCCGCACGAGCCGGAGAGCACTTAATGTGCTCTCCGTGCGAG
>DXLT01000066.1:2595-6807 GCA_019414555.1 Collinsella sp. | reverse complement strand
TGTATGGCCTGGGTCGTGGTTGTACCAAGTTTAAGGCGACTGGCATGTATTCGGGTGCCGAGAAGCCGGTGATCATGGTCATCGTGAACCGTCGAGAGCTCAATACCCTCAAGACGATCGTGCGCGAGCGCGATCCTCACGCCATTGTGACGGTCGCCGACGTTACGGAAGCTTTCGGCGAGGGATTCAAGGACATTAGCGCGTAGGGCCGACCGCGTCCCATCCAAAAGACGTTCACATTGATAAACCGTTTCATCAGCGGTTCTGCCTGCTAAATTGTTCAAATAATGATAAAAACTCTGGTAAAGCCATCAGTTTCCAGCATAATGAATGACGTACGTGCATTGCGGCTGTGTTGGGATTACCTTCGGTGCCGTGCGCATTTTGTCTAATGAGGATGAAAGGAAGGCACAATGAGCGACGAAGAGCTCAAAAAGGTTGCCAACGAGGTAAGGAAGGGCATCGTCACCGGCGTGCACGCTGCCAAGTCCGGCCATCCGGGCGGTTCGCTCGGCGCTGCCGACATCATGACCTATCTGTACTTTGAGGAAATGAACGTCGACCCGGCCCATCCCCGCAAGGCCGACCGCGATCGCTTTGTGCTTTCCAAGGGCCACTGTGCACCTGGTCTGTACGCTGTGCTCGCCGAGCGTGGGTTCTTCCCCAAGGAGGATCTTGAGACGCTGCGCCACATCGGCAGCCACCTGCAGGGTCATCCCAACATGAACGACACTCCGGGCGTTGACATGTCCACCGGTTCGCTCGGCCAGGGCATCTCCGCCGCCGTGGGCATGGCCGTTGCCGCCAAGCACTGGGGCGATACTTATCGCACGTACGCCCTGCTGGGCGATGGCGAGAGCGAGGAGGGCCAGGTCTGGGAGGCCGCCATGTTTGCCGGCAACCAGCAGCTCGATAACCTCTGTGTGATCGTCGACCACAACGGCCTGCAGATCGACGGTCCCGTCGAGGAGGTCAACGACCCCATGCCGCTCGCCGACAAGTTCCGCGCCTTTAAGTTCCACGTGGTGGAGCTTGCCGACGGTAACGACATGGCGCAGATTGCCGCCGCCTTTGCCGAGGCCCGCAAAGTGAGCGACTCGCCCGTGGCCATTATCGCCGAGACGGTGAAGGGCAAGGGCGTCTCCTTTATGGAAAACCAGGTGGGCTGGCACGGCAAGGCACCCAACGATGAACAGTTTGAGCAGGCCATGGCCGAGCTCGCAGCAGCAGGGGAGGAGCTCTAATGGCAGACGTCAAGAAAGTCGCCACGCGCGTTAGCTATGGCGAGGCACTTGTCGAGCTGGGCAATGAGCGCGATGACTTTGTGGTTCTCGATGCCGACCTGGCCGCCGCCACGCAGACCGGTAAGTTTAAGGCCGCCTGCCCCGACCGTTTCTTCGATGTGGGTATCGCCGAGAGCAACCTGATGGGTGTTGCCGCCGGTATCGCAACCACCGGTCGCGTTGCCTTCGCGAGCACCTTTGCCATGTTCGCCGCCGGCCGCGCCTTTGAGCAGGTCCGTAACTCCATCGGCTACCCGCACCTCAACGTTAAGATCGGTGCCACGCACGCCGGTATCTCGGTGGGCGAGGACGGTGCTACGCATCAGTGCTGCGAGGATATCGCCCTGATGTGCGTCATCCCCGGCATGACCGTTATCGTTCCGGCCGACGATGTCGAGGCCCGCGCCGTGACGCGCGCCGCCTACGAGTGCGACGGCCCCGTGTACATGCGCTTTGCCCGTCTGGCCTCGCCGGTTATCAACGACCCCGAGACCTACAAGTTCGAGTTGGGTAAGGGCATTGTCATGCGCGAGGGCGCCGATGTGACCATCATCGCCTGCGGCCTGATGGTCGGCGAGGCTCTCGAGGCCGCCGAGCAGCTTGCTGCCGAGGGCATCGATGCCGAGGTCATCAACATGCACACCATCAAGCCCATCGATGCCGACCTGATCGTCAAGAGCGCCACCAAGACCGGCCACGTCGTGACCGTCGAGGAGCACTCTGTGATCGGTGGCCTGGGCAGCGCCGTTGCCGACGTCCTGTGCGAGCAGTGCCCGACGCCGCTCAAGAAGATCGGTGTCAACGACACCTTCGGCGAGTCCGGCCCGGGTGCCGAGCTCCTGCACAAGTACGGCCTGGACGCCGCCAACATCGTGGCGACCACCAAGGAGTTCTTGGCATAAGGCAAGACGAGGCAAAGTATCGTCTCAACAACTACATCCAAGCCAGAACAGGGGTATCCCCAAAGAGGGCGCCCCTGTTTTTGTTGAATTTAAATTAGAGTCCTGCCAAGCAAAGGTCCCATGGGGAAACGGGCCCATCCCAACAAAGTGCAATTCAGACCCTTCCAACTTTGTATGCGCAGCATCTCAAGTTGGTGCGTCGGCCCCATAGTAGCCGCAGGCCGGGCGCAGGGTTACCTCCCAAATCTTTCCGCAGCGCATGGCCGGCGTTTGTCCGCAGCTCCGCAGGAGCAGGACAAATGCCGGCCATGCGCGAGGACGATTTGGGAGGTAACCCTGCGCCCGGTCGGTGAGACCCAAACCCCGCCATGCTTCTTATGTGCAGCAAAGCTAATGCTGCTAAAATACAAAGCGCTCATGTAGTTTAAACGCACGACGATAAGGAGCACCAGTGGGTAACCACTTCCGTACCTCCGGTGCGGGCGATGATGCCCCCAAGACGCAGACAGGCGTCCAGGGCAGTCGTTTCGCCACTCCGGATTCAGAGGGCCAGCCTGTTGCTCAGGCCCCCGCTCAGCCGGCAGATCAGGCACAGCCGGCATCCGATCCCTTTGCCTACAATCCCACCAGCGATGTCGCGCTTTCCGGCACGGCGGGTTTTGAGCCCGTTCAGGCCGTGACCGCTCGCGTGGAGCAGCCTCAGGCTGGCGCCGCCACGCCGCAGCCTACCATGGCCGGCATTCCCGACCCCATGGCCCCTGCGACGCCGGTTCCTCAGCCTGCGCAGTCCGGTCTCTTTGCCGCTATTCCCGATCCCACGCAGCCTGCTGCCCCGGTGGTCGAGAGCGATCAGGCCGCCGAGGTCGCAAGCCTCGATAACGCGCTCAACAACCCCGATTTTACGTCGGTGTTTGCGCCCATCGATCCGCAAGCCAGCCGCAAGAAGATGGCCAAGCAGGCCGGTGTCGAGCCCGTCATCCTTATGGAGCATGTCACCAAGATCTATCCGGCACAGCCCAACAAGCCTGCACTCGACGACATCAACATCGAGATCTATCCGGGCGAGTTCGTCTTCCTGGTCGGTCATTCCGGCTCGGGTAAGACCACGCTGCTGTCGACGCTCAACCGCGACGTCAAGCCGACGAGCGGCCGCATCTTGGTTGCCGGTCAGGACCTCATGAAGATCAAGAACCGCAAGGTTCCGTTCCTGCGCCGTCAGATTGGCGCCGTGTTCCAGGACTTTAAGCTTCTGCCTCAAAAATCCGCCTACGAAAACGTGGCGTTTGCCCTGCAGTGCATCGGCAAGCCCAAGGGTGTCATTCGCAGCCAGGTTCCCGAGGTGCTGCGTCTGGTCGGCCTGGCCGATCAGATGGACTCGCTGCCCGATCAGCTTTCCGGTGGCGAGCAGCAGCGCGTTGCCGTTGCCCGCGCCATGGTCAACCGCCCGCCGCTGCTTATCTGCGACGAGCCCACGGGCAACCTCGACCCGGCGATCTCGCTGGGCATCATGAAGCTGCTCGAGCGTATTAACCGCACCGGCACCACCGTGATCGTCGCCACGCACGACCGCGAGATGGTCGATAGCATGCACCGTCGCGTGATCGCCCTCGAGGGCGGCCACGTTATCCGCGACCAGGAGAGGGGAGGTTACGGCAACTATGGCACCAACTAACGTGGGCTACTCCTTCAAAGAGGCAATCAGTCACTTCTTCCGTAACTGGACTACCTCGCTCGGCGCCGTCATCACGATCTTCCTTTCGCTGTTTATCATCGGCCTGTTCATCATGGGCTCCGCGATGCTGAACTCCGTGATCGGCACCGTCGAGGATCAGGTCGTCATCAACGCCTTTATTAGCGATGACGCCGATCAGGCCGATGTTCAGGCTTTTGAGGCTGAGCTCAAGACGTGGAGCAACGTCAAGTCCGTGACGTACAAGGACAAGGACGACGCGCTGGCCGAGTATACGAGCAAGATGTCGGGCAACGCCGACGCCACCATGAGCGCGCTCGATGGCCAGAACCCGCTG
>DXLT01000066.1:0-2585 GCA_019414555.1 Collinsella sp. | reverse complement strand
CCGCTGCCGGCTTCGTTTGCAATTGAGATGGACGATCCGTCCAAGGTCGAGAGCACGGCCCAGAAGCTCAAGAAGAACGCCGACTTCCAGAAGATCGCGGATGACGGCGACGTCAACGCGAGCGTGCTGTACGGCCAAGAGGAAGTGAGCCGCCTGTTCCAGGTGACCAACTACATCCGCATCGCCGCCGTGGTGCTCGTTGGCCTTTTGACCTTTATCGCATTCATCTTCATCAACAACACGATTCGCCTGTCCATCACGGCGCGTCGTCGTGAGATTGCGATTATGCGTCTGGTCGGCGCCAGCAACGGCTTCATTCGCGGCCCGTTTATCACCGAGGGCGTACTGCAGGCCATTTTGGGCTCGCTGCTTTCCATCGGCGTTCTGGAGCTGCTGCGCAATCTGATGATTCCGCGTTTGCAGGAGAGCATCGGCTGGATGTCGTTTGCCCTGCCGATGCAGTACTACCTGGTGACCTATGCTGCGCTGATTCTGGTCGGTGTGATTATCGGTCTCTTTGGTTCTGCCATAGCCATGCGCCGCTACCTGCGCGTGTAGGCATGCCTGGAATTCATCCCTTCCAACGGGTCGTCTCTTATGGGGCGGCCCGTTTTTTGATCTCTAGGGGACGGCAGGAAAGCGAATCATTTGGGTAGACTCTTTGGAGTTCGTCATCGATAGCAAGGAGGCGCCATGGGGCGCAATAACAAGCATAAGCGCGGTGCTCGCAATAAGCGTGGGCCGGTGCGCAGCGAACGCCGTCCGAGCCTGACCGGGCGCGTGCAGCTCCATGAGCATGGCGCCTATGTCATAACCGAGAGCGGCGACTACAAGGTTATGGGCCGCGGTAAGCGCGAGATCATGGACGGCGACACCGTTGCCGTGAGCATTAAGAACAGCCCGCACGGTGAGCGGCGCGCCGTGATCGAAGGCGTGGTTGAGCGCGCAGCCATAAGCGTGGTGGGTACGTACCAGACCGCTGGTCCGCTCGGTGTGATCGAGCCGCTCGATTCGCGCCTGAAGGCCGACTTCTTCATTCTGCCCGAGGATACCTCGGCGGATCGTCTGGGCGTCCACCCGGGTGATGCCGTTGTCGCGCGCATTTTGACCTACCCGACGCGCCTGGAATCGGGCACCGTGACGATCGAACGCCGCATTGGCGGAGATGACGCGCCCGATTTGGGCGTTCAATACGTGATGGCGCGTTACGGCTATACCGATAGCTATCCCGAGGCCGCGCTGGACGAGGCCGAGGGGCTTTCGCTCGATGTGTCCGCGGCGCTTAAGGACCCGCTCCGCCGCGATCTGCGCGACCGCTTTGTCATCACGATCGACCCGGTCGACGCGCGCGACTTTGACGATGCCATTTCGCTTGAGCGCACGCCCGAGGGTGGCTACAAGCTGGGTGTGCATATCGCTGACGTTTCTCACTATGTGGCTTGGGACGGGCATATCGATCTTGAGGCTCGCCATCGTACGACATCGGTGTATCTGGCCGATCGCGTGCTTCCCATGCTGCCCGAACGCCTGTCCTGTGACCTATGCTCTCTTCGCCCTGACGAGGACCGTCTTGCGTTTACCGTTGACATTGAGCTCGATGCGCAGGGTCGCGTGCGGCATTACGATCCGTACCCCAGCGTGATTCGCTCGCGTGTGCGTATGGACTATGACGGCGCCGAGGCGCTGCTGGTGCGTGCCGACGCTGTTGAGTATTCGGTGCTGGAAGGCGCCGCTGAGGATGTTGCGGCTGCTGAGGCCTCGCGCGAGGAGGCGCTTGAGCGCGGTCTTGCGTGCGAGGAAACTGCTCGCGGCTATAACGTCGACCTCGGCGATTTCCTTGTCGCCGCCAACGAACTCGCCGAACTTCGCCGTCGTATTCGTCGTGCCCGCGGCTCAGTCGATTTTGACACGGCCGAGATTCGCGCTCTATTGGATGAGGACGGAGTGCCCGTGCAGATTGTGGCGCGCGAGCGTTCGTGTGCCACGTCGCTTATCGAGGAAGCCATGCTACTCGCCAACGAGTGCGTTGCAGAGTGGCTGGCAGACCGTGATATCGAGGCCTGCTATCGCGTGCATGAGGATCCGAGCCCCGATAGCCTGCACGGTGCCGCCGTTGCGCTGGCGCAGCTAGGCATCATCGACGATCGCCGTGCTGCCGGTATCGCCCTGGGGAGTCCCGATGAGCTACAGGCTGCAGTTGATGCTGCCGCCGGTACGGCCAACGCACCGCTCGTCAACACGCTGCTTCTGCGCAGCATGCAGCGCGCACTGTACAAGCCGCGCAACGAGGGTCACTTTGCGCTCGCCGCGCCGTGCTACTGTCACTTTACGAGTCCCATCCGTCGCTACCCCGATCTGGTGGTGCACCGCGTGCTCAAACTGCAGTTGGCCTATGAACAGCTCGGCGGCAAGGACGCCCTGGTCCGTACGCCGCGGCTGATCGGCAAGGGGCGCGAGTCGCTGCCGCGCATTCTGCCGCAGATCTGCCGCGCATGCAGCGATGCGGAGCGTGCGGCCGATGCCGCCAGCCATGCGACGCAAAAGATCAAGATTGCCCAGTACTATGAGGACCGTCTGGGCGAGCG
>DXLT01000065.1:3585-6833 GCA_019414555.1 Collinsella sp. | reverse complement strand
ATGCGACGCAAAAGATCAAGATTGCCCAGTACTATGAGGACCGTCTGGGCGAGCGTTATGCCGGAACGGTCTCGTGGGTTAGCAGCATGGGTCTGTTCGTACGCCTGGATCTGACCCAGGTCGAGGGCCTGGTTTCAATTAAGAGCCTGGGCAACGAGTGGTTCGAGTTTGACGAGGACGCGCTCACGCTCACAGGTGCCGACACGGGGACCCGCTATGAGCTGGGGCAGCGCGTGGTCATCGAGGTTTCGCGCGTCAATACTACGCGTGGACATCTGGACTTTAAGCTTATCCACTAGCTGGGGCTTGGTGGCCGATAGAGAACGGGGCGGTCTTTTTGGGCCGCCCCTTTTTTATGCGGCTGTTCGATTGTCTGGCCACGCGCTCGTTTACCCTTCCGCCTGCGATATGGGAGATAAAACCTACCAAAATAAACCTGTCCCTTTTTGGCAGGTTCACGAGAGAGCGGGGATGACATGGCAACGGCATACGGATATGCGCGCGTGAGTTCGCGCGATCAGAACCTTAATCGGCAGCTGGATGCGCTGGGCGCCTATGGCGTGGGCTCGGCGAATATTTATGCCGACCATGCGAGCGGCAAGGACTTCGATCGACCGCGCTATCGCGAGCTGCTGCACGTCCTGGGAGACGGGGACGTGCTGGTGGTGCTTTCTATCGACCGACTTGGTCGTAATTACTCCGAGATTCTTGAGGAATGGCGTCGCATTACCAAGGAGCTCGGGGTTGCCATTGTGGTGTTGGACATGCCATTGCTTGACACGCGCGCCAGGGCCAGCGGCACGCCGGATGTGACTAATGCCCTGATTGCCGATATTGTGCTGCAACTGCTGAGCTACGTGGCGCAGGTGGAGCGCGAGAATATCCATCGGCGCCAAGCGGAGGGAATTGCAGCGGCGCGGGCGCGAGGGGTCCGTTTCGGTCGACCTCGCAAGCCGTGCCCTCCTCAGTTTGATCTGGTACGGGATAGCTATGAGGCGGGCGATATTACCCGCAGCCAGGCAGCAAAGTGCCTGGGCGTGTGCGTGGGGACATTTGATCGCTGGATGCGCGAGGCGGGGTAGGGGTTTGCGTCGCTTTGTCGCTTCCTGTTGCGATTCAAATTTTGATACGATGGCGATGTCATTTGGGGCTACACTCGCTGATATTCAAAAAAGGAGGTAGGCCCTTGGCGCGCGTAAAACAAATAATCGGATGGACCGCGATCGTTCTGTTCGCTGCAACGCTGGCGGGCATCTGGGTGCTGACGGAGCAAAATGCGGTGCAGACGTCGTTGCTGAGCGAGTCCACCGCGCGTGTGGTGGAGGGTCAGGCTACGGGCGTACAGGCTGCCGATGTCGCGGGTGAAGCTCAGACCGAGAACGGGATGACCGGGGGCACCGATTCGGCTGCTTCGAATGTCCGGTCTGGCCGACTTGCTTCCATTCGCATGTGGGTGGGCACGAACGTCCGTCGCGTTGCCCATACCGTAGAGTTTTTCTTCGTCGGATTGTTCGCCTCGGTGGTCGTGGTTTGCTTTTCCAGGCGTCCGTGGAGCGTATGCTCCCGTTGCGTGCCCGTGTTGCTCTTTTGCGCCGTCTGCTCCGTTGGCGATCAGGTACATAAGATCTTTGTTCCTGGCAGGCATTTCGACGTTATCGATTTAGGATTCGATGCTGCGGGCTATGTCACCGCCATGCTGTTGGTATTGCTGGCAGCGGCGTTGGTGCGCTATGCGACTCGGCCGATCGGCGCCCATGCGAGGCGCTAGCCGGTAACAAACCCGTTTCTGATAATGCGACCTTGTTGAATTATTTTGTGTCGCGCGTATTTCCGAGCGGTCGGATTTGAGGGGCGAGCGGTAGAACGCTCGCCCTTTGTGCGCCACGATGCGGCACAATGTACCGTAAAAGCTGTTTGTATCCGGTACGAATCATTCGTTGGTCTTTAATTCTTCTCAACGGAGGTGTTTGAGATGGCAAACGGATTGCTTTTGCGGCTTCGCGAGCGTGAGCTCAGCGCGAGCCCGGCGGAACGCAATGTCATCGCATATGTAAGCGCTCATCCGCACGAGGTGGTCGGGCTGTCCGTCCGCGGTCTTGCCGATGCCACGTTCTCCTCGCCCTCGAGCATTTTGCGCTTTTGCAAGCGCTTGGGTTTTGCGGGCTACAAGGAGTTCCAGCGCGAACTGATTGCCGAGCTGGCGCTCTTGGGTGACAAGAAAGACGTTGCCCTCGAGGACATCTCCATGGATGACAGCGTCGAACGTATCGTGGGGAAGGTGATGAAAAGCAACGTGCGCACGATCGAAGCGACGGCGCGAACGCTCGATTACGCCGTCTTGGAGCGATGTGCGGCCTATCTTAAGCGGGCACGTGCGGTCAATCTGTTCGGTATCGGTGCCTCTCGTTTGGTCGCGCACGATCTGGCGCAAAAGCTCATGCGTGTCGACAAGGAGTGCCATCTGTACGACGACTGGCATGATCAGCTCTTGTGTGCCAAGAACATGCATGAGGGCGATATGGCAATCGCCTTTAGCTACTCGGGCTTGACGCAAGAGGTGCTGGACTGCACCGCCGAGGCTCAACGTCACAACTGTCCCGTTGTGGCCGTTACCAAAGTAGATGGATCATCCAAGCTTGCCACCGTGGCCGATGCCGTGCTCGGCGTCGCTGCGAGTGAACCCTTGGTCCGCAGCGGTGCCATGGCTTCGCGTATGGCCCAGCTTATGGTTGTCGATGCCCTGTACGCTGCTTACGTTGCCAGCGACTACGAACGGGCGACGCATGTCATTAAGCAAAACTACATCGAGAAACAGGAAAGATGAGGTGAATGAAATGCTCGATTTAACAAAATTCACGACCGAACAGCGTAATCAAAGTTCAATGGACCTCGATACGATGACATCGCTGCAAATCGTCACGACGATGAACGATGAGGATCTTCGTGCCGTCCAGTCGGTCACGAAGGTGTTGCCCCAGGTTGCCACAGCAATCGACTGGGCTGCTGAGGCACTCGAGCGCGGCGGGCGCGTCTTTTACATGGGCGCAGGCACCAGCGGTCGTCTGGGTGTACTCGACGCTTCGGAGTGTCCGCCCACGTTTGGCGTGTCACCCGATCTGATTGTCGGGCTCATTGCCGGAGGCGAGACGGCGTTTATCAAGGCTGTCGAAGGTGCCGAAGACAGCGAGGAGCTTGGCGCGAGCGACCTGCGGGAGCGTGGACTCTCGGACAGGGATCTTGTCGTTGGC
>DXLT01000065.1:0-3575 GCA_019414555.1 Collinsella sp. | reverse complement strand
ACTCCCTATGTGGTGGGCGGCCTTGTGTACGCCAAGGCAACTGGGTGCAAGACCATTGCAATTGCCTGCAACCAAGGGTCGAAGATCGGGGAGAGCGCAGATCTTGCCATTGAACCCGTGCCCGGTCCCGAGGTGCTGACCGGCTCAACGAGGCTCAAGGCGGGAACGGTTCAAAAGCTCATTCTCAACATGATTTCGACCGGTGCCATGGTCAAGATCGGCAAGGTATACCAAAACCTGATGGTCGATGTGCAGCAGACGAACGAGAAGTTGGTGGTGCGCGGCCAGAACATCGTGATGGAGGCGACCGGCTGCACGCGCGAGCGCGCTATTCAGGCGCTTGCAGATGCCGGCGGCCACGTAAAAACCGCTATTGTCTCGGTACTGCTGGGCTGCGATGCCGAGCAGGCTGCGGTAGCTCTTGAGCGAGCGAGAGGCCATGTCCGTGCTGCGGTGAGTGGCCATGAGAAGAGCAATGCCGATGCCCAATAGGTGCGCGGCGTGAGCTGATATGACATCCAGACGAGATACCCAATACAAGGAGGAGTTATGACGAACAAAGAGCTGGCTCAAAAGCTGCTGGACCTTTTGGGCGGTAAAGACAACGTGTTGGCAAACGCGGCGTGCATGACGCGCCTGCGCGTGACCGTCAAAGACACGGGCAACGTCGACACGGAGGGTATTAAGGCACTCGACGGCGTGATGGGCTTGGTCGAGGACGACACGATGCAGATCGTGCTGGGTCCGGGCAAGGTGAATAAGGTGCTCGAGGAGTTCTCCAAGCTCACCGGCCTTGCGAAAGGCGTTGCTGACGAGAGCGTGGTTGACGCTGCGGCCACAAACAAGGCCGCGCAGAAGGCAAAGTACGAGTCCAAGCCGGTTCAGGCCTTCCTCAAGAAGATTTCCAATGTCTTCGTCGCCCTGCTTCCCGGCATCATTGCGGCTGGCCTCATCAACGGTATCTGCAACGTCATTAACGTCTCGACGGCAGGCGCGCTTGCGGGCGAGTGGTGGTACCAGGGCATTCGTTCCATGGGCTGGGCCCTGTTTGCCTATCTGCCCATCTTGGTGGGCTATAACGCGGCACGTGAGTTTGGTGGATCCGCTGCGCTGGGCGGCATCGCCGGCATGATGTGTATCGCCAACAGTGCCATGCCCCTGCTTGCGCCTGGCGCGGCTGATCCTGCCACTGCCATTTTGCTGCCGCTCACCAATGCGCAGTACAACCCCGCAGCGGGCGGCATGATCGCGGCTCTTATCGCTGGTGCATTTTTTGCCTGGATGGAGCGTCAGATTCGCAAGGTTATGCCCAACGCACTCGACACGTTCCTGTCCCCGCTGCTGGTGCTCATCATCGGTGCCTTTGCTCTGATGCTCGTCATCCAGCCGGTTGGCGCATGGCTGACGACTGCCATCTTTAGCGTTTTGACCTTTATCTTCGAGAAGCTGGGCGTCCTGGGCGGCTATATCCTGTCGGCAGGCTTCTTGCCGCTGGTGTCCGTCGGCCTGCATCAGGCGCTCACGCCGATCCACGCTATGCTCAACGATCCCGACGGCGCTACCAAGGGTATCAATTACCTGCTTCCCATCCTTATGATGGCTGGCGGCGGCCAGGTCGGTGCCGGTTTGGCGCTGTACTTTAAGACCAAGAACGCCAAGCTCAAGAAGTACGTCGCAGAGTCCATTCCCGTTGGAATCCTGGGTGTGGGCGAGCCTCTGATGTATGCTGTTACGCTGCCGCTCGTTCGTCCGTTTGTGACGGCCTGCCTGGGTGCCGGATTTGGTGGCGCGCTCGCGGCGCTGCTTCACATCGGCACGGTTTCTCAGGGCGTTTCCGGTCTGTTTGGCCTGCTGATCGTCGTTCCTGGCCAGCAGCTCGGCTACGTTGCCGCTATGCTGCTTGCCTATGCCGCCGGCTTTGTCCTGACGTGGTTCTTTGGCGTCGACGAGCAGAAGATCAACGAGTTCTTTGGCGAGTAGTTTGATATCGCGAGCCGTGTTGCTCAGAGCTCGCGGCGCGCGGCAGATTTCTTGATGCTATGGTTGTGCCGGCGGGGCTAACTGCTCCGCCGGCCTTTTTTAAAGGAGCGTTGAAGCGTGAAAACGGGTATTTCGATTTATCTTTCCAGCCCTCTGCAGGATATTGAGCGGACGATTGAGCGTGGCGCCGCGGCGAGTGCACGCTATGCGTTCACCTCGCTGCATATTCCCGAGGATGGGGGAGCGGCGTATGCCGATAAGGTCCGTCATGTACTGTCGCTGCTTTCCGCCCACGGCATTGCGCTCATTGCCGATGTGGGACCGCGCACGTGCGATTTGCTCGGGCTTGAGCGTATCGAGGACCTGCGCGATCTGGGGTTGGAATACCTTCGTTTGGACTATGGCTTTAGCGCCCAGCGGGTCGCGGAGCTGTCCGGTGTATTTCGCATTGTGGTCAATGCATCGACGGTGAGTTCTGATGAAATCGCATCGTGGCGTGAGGCCGGTGCCGATGTGACTCGTTTTGCCGCCTGCCACAATTTTTACCCCAAGCCTTATACCGGTTTAGCTCTGGAGGACATTGCTCGGGTGAATCTTCGTCTTGCGGCGCTTGGATTCGAAATCATGGCTTTTGTGCCGGGTGATGCTAACGTTCGCGGGCCGGTATTCGAGGGACTGCCGACGGTTGAGGCGCAGCGCGGTCGCGCGTCTAAGGTTGCCCTCAACATGCTTGAGCTTGCACATGGCGCCGATTGCGACATTGTGTTGGTCGGCGACCCCGATCTTTCCGATGCGGGCTGGGCGCAGTTTGCTCAAGTTTCCGCCGGATACGTGGACTTGCAATGCGAGCTTGAGCCCGGTTATGCCTATGTGCGCGGACAGATTCATCATGACCGGCCCGACTCGAGCGTCCTCATCTTTAGGTCTCAGGAGTCGCGTACGACGCTTAAGCCGGATTCCGTGCCGATGGATGCCGGTGCCGGCCTGTCACGAAAGACGGGGTCGATCGCTGTGAGCAATAGCGGCTATGGGCGCTACGAAGGCGAGCTTGAGATTGCGCGGGTCGATCTTCCCGGTGACGAGCGCATGAACGTTGCGGGTCATATCACGCCCGAGGCAATGGAGCTGCTGCCGTTCATCAAACGCGGATTCGGGGTACGGTTCGTTTAGCGTGTGACCCGTGGGCTACAATTGGCCCATCATGCGAAGGCGCCTCGTGTGGCGTGTGCCTGCGTTGGCCGATCTATATTCGGAGGATTCCCATGACCGTACTGTTTATTGAATATCCCAAGTGCTCGACCTGTAAGAAGGCCAAGGCATGGCTGGACGAATACGGGGTTGAGTATATCGACCGCGATATCGTTTTGGACAATCCCACGGCTGATGAGCTTGCGACCTGGATTGCTCGTTCGGGACTGCCGGTGCGGCGCTTCTTTAATTCGTCGGGCATGAAATATCGAGAGCTGGGCCTGAAGGCGCGTCTAGATGCGGGCATGACGGATCGGGAGTGCTACGAGCTGCTGGCGACCGACGGCATGCTGGTCAAGCGTCCGCTGTTGGTGGGCGACGACTTTGCGATTCCCGGCTTTAGGGAA
>DXLT01000064.1:0-6850 GCA_019414555.1 Collinsella sp. | reverse complement strand
TAAGCCAGACAAACGCGATGTAGACGACCATGATACCCACCAGGATCACGGTAAATGTGGGCACCACCGGGGCGAGCGCCGCTACCGTGCAGATGACCGAGGTGATGGTGGGGATGAGCGAATACACCGTCACATCAACCAAGCCCGTGTAGCCGCTCATGAAACGGCTCGTCTGACTCACGAGCGATCCGCCAAAGCGGCTGGTGTGGAATGTCATGGACTGGTTGGAGAGCGTGTCAAAGCACAAGCGCGCCAGGTGATAGTTGCCCGCGATCTCGAGCTTGTAGACGGTGTAGTCTTGCAGTTTGGAGAGGATCTGGCCCACCAGGTTCACAAGCACGAGCGCCAGGATGTAAGGGCCAAAGACCTCGAATACTTGATCGCCCGCCACGGGGCCCGCTTGGACGCGGTCGACAATGAGGGCCATCACATAGGTATTGGCAAACGTGAGCAAAAAGATATAGCCCGCCGACGAGAACACCGAGAGAAAGACGATCAGCGGCTGCGTGCGCGTAACGTCCCAAAAACGCTGCAGCGTGCGGCGCACGGTCGAGCGCTTGAGCGGGCTGGTGCTTCTCTGAGACATGGGCTTCCTTTCGCATCTGATAGGGCGAAACGCCATTGTTGCACATTGAAGCGTGCTTCAGGCAAGCGCGATGCGAAAAGCGCCCGCGCCCCGCGTTTACGCCGGCGCCCCGCCGTCCGCTGCGACTAGCCCTCGTCTTCCTGGCCCGCGAGTAAGCCTGCGGACTCCAAGCCCAAAATCTCGTCGGCCTCCCGCGCGTCTTCCAGCGCATCGATATCCTTGAGCTTGCGCTCCATAACGTTGGTGCGCGTGGTGATAATGCCCTCGACCGTTTTACCCGCGGTCTCGATCTGCTGCTGGGCGCGGCGCAGCGCCTTTTGATAGCGCGGCAGCTCGGCCTTGACGGCGGAAAGCACGCGCAGCACGTCATCGGTGCGTTTTTGCAACTTAAACGTCTGGTAGCTCATCTGCAGGCTGTTGAGGATGGCCGCCATGGTGCTGGGGCCGGCAACGTTGACGTGATAGTCGCGACCCAGGGTCTCGATAAGCCCGGGGCGACTGACGACCTCGGCATACAGGCCCTCAAACGGCACGAACATGATGCCAAAATTGGTCGTCGCGGGCACGCTCAGGTACTTTTCACAGATGTCCTTGGCCTCGCGCTTCACCATGGCGTCAAGCGTCTTGCGCGCAGCGGCAACGGCCTCCGCGTCGCCCGACTCCTGGGCGTCGAGCAGGTGCTCGTACGCATCGCCGGGAAACTTGGAGTCGATTGGTAGCAGCACGGGGTCGCCCTCGTCCACCGGCAGCTTGACGGCAAACTCAACCCGTTCCGAAGCACCAGGTTTGGTGGCGACGTTTTCCAGATACTGATCGGGTGTGAGGATATCCGCCAGGATTGCGCCCAACTGCACCTCGCCCAAAATGCCACGCGCTTTTACATTGCCCAGCACGCGCTTAAGGTCGCCCACGCCGGTGGCGATAGACTGCATGTCGCCCAGGCCCTTGTACACAGCCTCGAGCTGGTCGCTCACCTGTTTAAACGATGCAGACAGGCGATCGTTGAGCGTACGGGAGAGTTTCTCGTCCACCGTCGCACGCATCTGATCGAGCTGCACGTTGTTGTCTTTGCGGATGGCGCCCAGCTGGGCATCGACCGTCTCGCGCACCTTGTCCAGGCGATGCTCGATGCCCTCGCGGTTGGCGCCGAGCTGTTGGGCCGTCTCGCGGCGCAGGTCATCCATACGGTCGCCGGCCTGCGAGAACTCTCGCGCGATGGTCAGGTAGCGTTGCTGCTCCACGGCCGCATCGGTCGTCTGCTGCTGCGCGATGGCGTTTGCCGTGCGGCGGGTTTCTGTCAGCGCGACGTTGAGGGCATCGAGCGCGCTGTTGGCCTGCTCGAGTGCCGCGAGCGTTTCCGCTTCGTTGCCGCCACGCTCTCGCAACTCGGCACGAAGGCTCTTAAGCTGCAGGGCGCAGACCGCAGCAACTCCCACCGCCACCAAGGCAATCACAACAAGCGCAATATCAATAGCAGACATAGATTCCGCCCAACAAACCCAATCGATTATCAATCAAAACTGCGATCAATCTTACCCCGCCACACGCACCGGGCGCCCGGCCCCTTCTTGGGTGCCCCTCTCCTCCGCATATTCCATAATGCGGCGCGCCGTCTCCCTGCTCACCTTTGAGTCATCGCCGGCTAAGTATGCGTACACGTTTCCCTTATTCAGATTCAAATCGCGGCAGAGACCGTAGCGCGTTACGCCCGATTCCTCTAGCGCTCCCAATGTTCTTTTTCGCATCAGGGCGTTGATCCTTCTGTCCGCCACTGGCTTTTCCTTCACCGCTCTATACGCACGCCAAACGTTGGCATAACGGTTGGGGAGCTCACTTTTGGCACATAGAGACGCCATACCACCCGCTTGATCGTACAAGGACAAAACGCCTCGGTAATCCTCTTCCATCCACGAACCCTCGGATAAACCCAGAACGTATTCGGCTTTTCCTTGCGCCAAAGCGAGCAAAAACAGAGGCTCCGCCACGCGCGGCGCAACCGTCGTCGCCTGCTCAACCAGTTTTCTAAAACTCAGCGACTGCTGTCCGGATAGCTCTCGGCAATAGCCTTTTAAGAATCCCTCAAAGGTCAGATTCAACCGAGCACCTCCTTTTTGTATTGCCTGTATGCCCAGACCATCTCTTGATAACTCCGCTCCGAAGGCGAAGACGCCAGCGCCTCGCCCTCGTCGAATATAAGCCGTTCGAGCAGATCCCAATCAAGTCGGTCGATAAACGCTCGACTATGGAGGTCGACGATGTCGTTCGGACGGTAGGCATAGAGCTTCATTACCGCCAGGTCCTCCAAGGATGGCGTAAAGTACCTGATAAAACGCGCGCCAATATCCAAGGGAATCAAACGATCTTCGTAATTGAATGGCATCTGATTACAATATGCCACCGCCATACCATTCACCTCGGGATATCGAGCTATGATCTCGCGGAGGCACCTGTCTGCCTCAAACACATCAATGTCATGTGTAACCGACCGATTCGTTACATCGTTTAGCATGAAGGCGCTTCCTCCCACCAATACAACGCTCGGCCTGTCGTCTCTTGGACCTATTTCCAGCTCCGCCTCTTCGTCAATGCCCAAAAGAGTCCGCTCTAAATCCTGCTTATACATAGCAAATCCTATTATTATTCATCTTCAATAATACTATTCAGTCGCACGACAGGACCTACAGATTGCAAGAATTCTACTCGTGGCGATAATCCCTACACCCTAGAAGCCCTAATGTGACAAACGCTAACTCTCCCAGCCGGCGCGGACGGTTGTTGCGACATCGCCTAGGCGCTGGCCCAGGGCCGCTAGATGCTGAAGCACCTCACTAGGCGAGGCGCCGTTGAGAATGCACGTGAGGGCATATGAGGCCAAGAAGATTGCCGCGAGTCCCAACGGGATCAGCGCAATCATCGCTAACGTGCGCAGGCGCTGGCCCACGCGGCGGTGACGTGTGCGGCGCTTGTCGAACGCAAGCTCCTGCGCATATGAATCTTGTTGTACGGAATAGTTCTCTGGCGCCGATCCGCCCGCAGGCGAAACCGCGGGCGTGGCATTTTGCACAGGGGGCTGGGCGGTTACCCCTTGCATTTGCATCTCCATGAGCCGTTGCTGCTGACGCAACATGCGCTCGGCTTGTCGCTGCGGGGTCTCAAGAAACAGATCCATGCTGGCCTCCTCAATCGGAGCATTCGACGCTTGCGCCCAGCATCCCGCACCGCCAAGACCACGGCAACGAAATCCGCGACAATAGCTGTGAAGATTCTTTTGTCAGAAAGCTGTCGAAAACCTCAACAACTCCCCTACCAGCACTTTCTCTGAGCTTTTTTTATCGAATGATCTTTTGCCCTTCCGCCCTTACGCCAACCGACCAAAACCTAACCAAAAGCTTGACGGAAATTGTGAAGACCGGGACCCCACACAAAAAGTGCCGCCCCAAAAGGGGCGGCACACAAACTTCTAATCAGCTTTTCAGTAACGAGCACGCGACGACCCGAAGCGGGCCGGGAGGGCCGGACTACCTTCCCTCAACGCGACCCTGCGAAGCCGTGAGCGAGGAGGGAAGGTAGTCCGGCCCTCCCGGCCCAGCTCACGCTAGCACCACGCGCTAGTAGTTCACCACTTGCTCCTCAAAGTACGCCTTCGGGTGGTTGCACACCGGGCACACCTCGGGCGCCTCGGCACCAACATGCAGGTGCCCGCAGTTCAGGCACTTCCACACCTTTACGCCCTCGCGCTCACAGCGCGTCAGTATCAATCGCTTGCCGTCGTCGAGCTTGTTGTAGCGCTCCTCGTGGGCCTTCTCGACAGCGGCGACACCACGGAACTTCTCGGCGATCTCGGCAAAGCCCTCCTCCTCGGCGGTCTTGGCAAACTCGTCATACATCGTGGTCCACTCGTAGTTCTCGCCCGCGGCGGCGTCGCGCAGGTTGTCCAGAGTGCCCGGAACGGCGCCATCGTGCAGATACTTAAACCACAGCTTGGCATGCTCGGACTCATTGCCCGCCGTCTCGGCAAAGATATTCGAGATCTGAACGTAGCCGTCCTTTTTGGCCTTGGATGCATAGTAGCGATACTTGGTGTGTGCCTGGGACTCACCGGCAAAAGCAGTCTCGAGGTTCTTCTTGGTCTGAGAGTTCTCAAAATCCATAGGTGTACTTCCCTTCAACACATGCCGCCCATAGGCTTTGAGCGGCCTTGTCTTTAGGATGCCCTCATGCCGAGAATCTAAACCTTACAATCCTGTTTTTCAGATTCGGGTGGGCTACACGCTTAGCCAGCGGTCACCCTCCACGCGGCAAAAGCCCTCACGCTCCAAGTCGGTCAAAATGCCTGCGACAAGATCGCGCTCGACCGGCTCGCGGCCTGCTGCCGCCTCCATTTCGTTGACACCCGCCACGGCCTCGGCGAGTGTGATGCCCGCCGGCCGCCCATCGCGCGCAGCCAGCAGCATGCGCACAATATGGGCGCGCTTTTGACGGCGCGAGCCCTCAAACTTGGATTGACGGCTATAGCTCGCCGAGCGCCTGGACGGATTGGGCAGCGTCTTTTTAAGATACGCGCCGTAATCCAGCAACGCGTAATACCACGCGCGCGGCGTGTCGGCATCGTCTTGAGGCGCGGCAAAGGGCGCAATCTCGTCCGCCACCGCACCGGGGGCCGCCGGACAGGCGGCTTGGATCAGCGGCACCAACTCGCGATCGGGAACGGCCGGCACATCGGGAAAG
Organism: Collinsella sp.; assembly: GCA_019414555.1. Classification (GTDB taxonomy): domain Bacteria; phylum Actinomycetota; class Coriobacteriia; order Coriobacteriales; family Coriobacteriaceae; genus Collinsella. Next base: position 1,536 of record DXLT01000064.1, on the reverse strand, counting down.
AAATGATGCAAAAAGACCGTGCGCACGTTGGTCTCCAGATACACGCCCGGAAGATCGAATGCAAACGAACGGATGCCCTGCGCCGTTGCCGGGCCAATGCCGGGCAGCGCGACCAGATCGTGCGTCTCGCGCGGAAACTCCCCGTCCCAGTCCTCCACAACGCACTGTGCAGCCCTGTGAAGCGCCAGGGCGCGGCGATTGTAGCCCATCCCCTGCCACGCATCCAAGACATCGGAAGGGGCGGCCTGAGCAAGCGCCCGGACAGTCGGAAAGCGATCGAGCCACGCCGGCATGCGCGCCTCCACGCGCGGCACCTGCGTCTGCTGCAGCATGACCTCGGAAAGCCAGATGATATACGGGTCGCGCGTGCGGCGCCACGGAAGGTCGCGATAACGCAGGACCCCTTCCGAACGAATCATCGAACGAAAGGGGTCCTGAATCATGACAATGCTCCTTATGCGGCGCTATTCCTCCCGGCAAGCATACGCGCAAGCGGCGTACTCGGGAAACGCATCGCGGTCGGCGAACTTGGGATCGACAGCCGGAAACTGGCGATGGGCGACGATATCGCCGAGCGAAACGGAATCGAGATAGTCGCGCATCAGCGCCTGGGCTCCGGCCCACAGGGGATGATAGCAGCACGTGCCCATGCGCGCACAGTCGCCATCGGGCGCGGTGCAATCATTCATAACCATGGGGCCCTGAACGGCCTCTACGACCTGACGGATCGTGACATCGTCGGGGCTCACCTTAAGGCGCATGCCGCCATGAACACCACGCAGGCTCTCCACAATGCCGGCCTGAACCAAGCCGTGCTGAATCGAACGGGCAAACGAATACGGAACATTGACCTCTTCGGCAGCAGTGCGAACAGAAAGCAACCGCTCCGGCTCCTCGGCAAGCATCGCAAGCATGCGAAGGGCATAATCAGTCTTCCTCGATATGTCCATGTTTCCCCTTTCAAGGAATACGAACAGCTCGAACGAGCTCCGGGGCCGAGCTTACGTCGAGACGTCAATGAGCGTATGGACGCCCAAATAGCAAAACGGGCGCCCGCTGAATGCCGTTTTTGAAGCCTCTTGCATCAAAAACGGCCCACAGTGCAACTGAGTATAACCTAACCCCCTGCTTCGTTGAACTGGTGTTGCGCAACAAACGCCTTGTTTGAGTACATGCCTCAAACGGAGCTTGTCCGGGAATTGGAAGGATTTGGGTTTGGGCGAAAGGAGCCGATGGGGTCAAGGTCCTATCAAACGCAAAAAGCCACGTCCGAAGACGTGGCTTTAATTGCGTTGGCGGGAAGTACGGGGCTCGAACCCGCGACCTCCGACGTGACAGGCCGGCGCTCTAACCAAACTGAGCTAACTCCCCAGGCAGTCGTTCGCGTTTGTTTCCGCTCGCGTGCGCTGCGGGGATTAGTATACACAGAAGTCTGTCCGGTGCGCAACAACTTTTTTGAAAAAATTTTTGGGCCCCTCCGGGAGGGTCTCCGGGGCTGAGGGCGGGGGTTAAGTTTGCTGCTCTACAGTCCTGCGC
>DXLT01000063.1:4594-6862 GCA_019414555.1 Collinsella sp. | reverse complement strand
CACGGTCAACCGCACCGGCTCGTTTACGTTCCGCGCCACGCGTGTGGGCGCCGACACGTCGCTCGCCAAAATCATCAAGCTCGTCGAGGACGCCAATGCCACCAAGGCGCCCATCGCCCGCCTGGCCGACAAGGTCGCCGGCGTGTTCGTGCCCGCGGTGTTCGTAATCTCTGCCGTAACTTTTGTGGCGTGGATGGTGCTGACCGGAAGCGTCAACGAAGCGCTTACCTCCGCCGTCGCCGTGCTGGTGATCAGCTGTCCGTGCGCACTGGGCCTGGCCACGCCCGTCGCCATTATGGTGGGCACCGGCAAGGGCGCCGAGATGGGCATTCTGTTTAAGAGCGCCGAGGCGCTGGAGAACCTGCGCAGCGTGGGCACCGTGGTGCTCGATAAGACGGGCACGGTCACCCGCGGCAAGCCTGCCGTGACCGATATCGTGGTAACCACGCGCGCTGACGGCTCGCCCGCCATGAGCGAAAAGGCGCTGCTCAAGCTGGCCGCCGCGTTGGAGCGCTCGAGCGAGCACCCGCTGGCCGAGGCGATTATGGCCGAGTGCGAGGCGCGCGGAATCGTCGCGCGCATGGTCGAGGACTTTGCCGCCGCGCCCGGTCGTGGCGTTACGGCGCGCGAAGGGCAAAACGCCATTGCCGCCGGCAACGTGCGCCTGATGAACGAGTTGGGCGCGAAGGTGCCCGCCGGCCTTGCCGAACAGTTCGCCGCCGAAGGCAAAACACCGCTGTTCTTTGCCAAGAACGGCGAGCTTGCCGGCACCATTGCCGTGGCTGACGAGGTCAAGGAGACGAGCGCCGAGGCCATCGCCGCGCTCCGCAAGCTCGGCGTCGACGTGCGCATGCTCACCGGCGACAACCGCGTGACGGCCGAGGCCATCGCCCGCCGCGTGGGACTGAATAGCAAGCAGGTCATCGCCGACGTCCTCCCCGCCGACAAGGAACGCCACGTGCGCGAACTGCAGGATGCGGGCAGCAAGGTCGCCATGGTGGGCGACGGCATCAACGACTCCCCCGCCCTGGCGCGTGCCGATGTAGGCCTTGCCATCGGCACCGGTGCCGACATCGCCAAGGAAGGGGCAGATGTGGTACTCATGCGCAGCGACCTCATGGACGTCGCCCGCGCCATCGAGCTTTCGCGCGCCACGATCCGCAACATCAAGCAGGACCTGTTCTGGGCGCTGTTCTACAACGGCATCGGCATTCCGCTGGCGGCGGGCGTGTTCTTCCCGCTCACGGGATGGCAACTCTCGCCGATGTTTGGCGCCGCGGCCATGAGCCTGTCGAGCGTGTGTGTTGTTTCCAACGCTCTGCGCCTACGAGCCTTTAAGCCCAAGACGGCGCACTGATGCACCCGACCTTGCCCCTCAAACCGTCGCTCGCGTACCCAAGTACGCTTCGCTCCTCTTTCGGGGCAATCTCGGGCACCTCAGCGCACCTTTAAGATGACGCTGTTCACGACTAAACTGTCAGATAATCTCAATCGATAAGGAGTACACCTATGCGATACACAATCAAGACTTCCGGCCTCATGTGCGGCCACTGCGACGCCACCGTCGAGACGGCGTTGCTCAACGTGGCCGGCGTGACCGACGCCGACGCCGATCACGAGACCCAGACCGTCCAGGTGGAGTGCGCCGACACCGTGACCGCCGAGCAGCTCGCCGCCGCTGTCGAGGGTGCCGGCGAGAAGTTCCACGCCCTATCCGTGACCGCCGCGTAGCAGCTACCAGAAGCATTCGACCCCATCGACCAGAAACGAGGACCCGCCATGATGGCAGACCATAAATCGGTGACCCGCATGCTCAAGACGGCACGCGGTCAGATCGACGGCATCCTGCGGATGGTCGAGGAGGACCGCTACTGCGTCGATATTTCCACGCAGCTCATGGCAACGCAGGCGCTCATTGCGCGCATCAACGCCGATGTGCTCAAGGCGCATATCGAGGGCTGCGTGACTTCGGCAATCGAATCGGGCGACGAAGACCTCAAGGCCGCCAAGCTCGCCGAGATCGAACGCGTCGTCGACAAGCTCTCCAAGTAATTGGGGCATTGGGGACGGACTGCTTTGCACCTTCTTGGTGCATCGGGGACAGGTATGTTTGCACCACCTTGGTGCAGATTGACCTGTCCCCCTTGCTCTAAATCGGGTATAAAGGCGTGCAGCATATCGAACGAAAGGCAATTTGCATGAATGACTTTATGAAGGGTCGCAATGGCGCCGATGAGCTCACCATCGTAATGGGTTTTGCCGGCATCA
>DXLT01000063.1:0-4584 GCA_019414555.1 Collinsella sp. | reverse complement strand
CGTGATCGTGATTGGCGTGCTGCGCGGCCTGTCCAAAAACATCGATGCGCGTCGCAAGGAAAACGCTGCCTTTGTCGCCGCGGCCGCCAATGTTCCCGGCTTGGGCAAGTTCGTCGCCAGCTTGGGCGGCGGCGCTGCAGCGGCCAGCACCTCACGCGCGGCCGGCACCAGCAAGGAAGACTTTGAGCGTGCCAAGCGCACGGCAAAGAAGATGTGGAAGGGCCGCAAGACCACGGCATACCTCAAGTGCCCCAACTGCGGCCAGATGCTCTCCGTCCCCAAGGGCAAAGGCAAGATCCGCGTCACCTGCCCCAAGTGCCATGCCAAGATGGAGACGCGCTCCTAGCCGCCATACCATGGGACAAATAAAAGCCGAGGTCTCGCACTGGGACCTCGGCTTTTTCTAATTATGACAAAAGGATTGCCCCCCTTGTCGCATCGCCATATCGCGCGCTTACGCCACACCGTCGCGGGCCAGCTCCTCGGCAAGCGCTTCTGCCGGCATGGCCATAATCGCGTCGAGCTCGGCATCCACCTCGGGAATACGCTTCACCTTGAGCTTGCGCACCAAATCGCCACGGCACATCACATGCATCGGCTCACGCAGAGCGCACAGGTCATCGAGCGGATTCTTGCGCGTCACCAGGATATCGGCGGCCTTGCCGCACTCGATCGTACCGGTCTCGCCGCCCAGCCCCAGCAGCTCGGCATTGACCTGCGTGGCCGTATGCAGCGCAAAGGCGTTACTCACACCCACGTACTTGGCAAAATAGGCTACCTCGCGCCACATGTCGTACTGTGTCACAAACGGGCAGCTCGAGTCTGTGCCCAGGCCCACCTTAACGCCAGCTTCCAGTGCAGCACGGGCGCTCTCGATGATGCCCGAACACACGATATCGCCGTTCTTCTTTTGTGTATCGGTCGAATGGGTCTTTTCCGGGTCGAGCAGCACAAACGGCAGCGCCGGGCTGATAGTGCAGGTAACGCTGGGTGCACGATCCTCAAGCTGAGTGCCCGCGGCGCCGCGGTACAGTTCCAAGATCTCGGGCGTCATCGGGGCACCGTGCTCGATCGTATCGACGCCGGCCTGAAGCGCAGCCTTCACGCCCTCGGTGCTCTCGACATGAGCCATGACCGGCAGGCCCACCTCGTGCGCCGCTTTGCACGCCGCCGCGGCAACCTCGACCGGCATGCGCAGCACGCCCGGCTCGCCCACCTCGGTAGCGTCGAACACGCCGCCCGTCACGAACAGCTTGATGACATCGGCACCGCGCGCATACAGGTCTCGCACCTGCTCGGCTGCCTCGACGGGGCTGTTGGCCACCTGGGCGAACAAGCCCGCGCCATGGCCGCCCGGCACCGTGACGCCCGTTCCCGGCGCTACCAAGCGCGGACCCTGATACTTGCCGGCGTCGATAGCGTCGCGCACGGCAATGTCAGCAAACAACGGGTCGCCCGCGCCGCGCACCGTGGTCACGCCGCTTGCCAGCTGCTGCTGGGCACTGCCCTTAAGAATGTGGCGCACGATGGCGCGCCCCACGGGATTATCGAGCTTCTTCATCAGCGCGCCCGCATCGCCGGCCGAGACAGGCTTGCCCGAGCCGCACAGGTGCACGTGCATATTGATGAGACCGGGCATGAGATACGCACCGCCCAGGTCGATAACCTCGGCACCCGCGGGCGCCTGCGCCACAGCACTCGGCCCCATCCAGGTGATGACGCCGCGCTCAACAGTCACGGCCATATCGGGTTGCGGCTCCATATGCTCCGAACCATCCAGAATGGTCGCATTGATAAACAACGTGGAACGATCGGCAGATGCCATATCGAGCTCCTCCCTCACGATTAACTTGAACATTTGTCCATTATCACCTAGTCCCGCTGGATTGCTGCAGACGCATCGGTTAACGGAAGAAAGAGGGGATGTGGGGAGACGGAACACGTTGCAGTCCCACCCCAGCGACACCAGGGAAATGTCTCGATCTGTAACAGGTACAGGGTTATTAGGCCCCTTGATGTTACAGATCGAGACATTCGGTCGACGTTTCACCGGCTTGTCTCGATCTGTAACAATTACGAGCTCAAACAACCTCTAAACGTTACAGATCGAGACAAAACCTCTCAGCGCCCATACCACTGGCATCTCCACTCCTCAGCCAATTCAACCTGCCGAGGAATACCCGCCAGCCTCATTTTCTCGATCAGCTTCCCCGGATTCTTGAGCTCATCAAACGTAAACCGAAGCACCTTATGCCCGAGCATTGTCAGATGAGATTCCCGCTGACGCTCTGCCACGAATGGGTCAACCGACTCCCGACCCTCGCCGCTCTGCAAGGTGTACTTCCCCTTTCCGTCGAGCTCGCCGATGACACACGTCCCGTCCTCGAGCCGCCAAAAATAGTCGACGCGAAACACCTGGCTCGGATCGAGCGGGTCGCGAAACTCCACCTGCAGCTCCGGAACCGGGAAGCCGTACGCAATAAAGAATGCTCGGAACCGAGACTCGCCGCCGTTTTCAGACAGCCCGTCCGCATACGACGCAATCACCTGTGCCCTGCGATACCCTCGCCTGCCCTCGCAATCGGCGCGGAGGCGCTCGCACAAATCCCCACGTGATACGCCTTTCGCCCGCAGTGCAGAATCGGCAATCGCCAACCCGTAGGAGAACGGCGCACGCAGTAGACAATCCTCCACCGTGCGCCAAAACGACGTCACCTGCACACCGTCGACTTGTTCAAGTGCGCCCGCCGCCTGCGGACGCAACAGCCGACATCCTGCACTCAGTGGCACCGAGCAACCTGTCTTAACAAGGTATCGTGGCCCAAGCAGATCATTCGGCACCTCCAGACCCCACAAAAGCGCCGCGTCATAGCCCCAAAACGCCCAATCGGGATGAAACTCTGCAAGCCCTTTGATGGTACGCAGCGTTCGCTCCGCCGGCGTCAGCACACCCCAATCATGTTGAAAGCAGAACAAATACGGCTCGGGTTCCGCGATATCGTCGGTTCCAACATGACGCCGCAGCCACATGAGCTCGGCATTGTCATGCGTTGCGAGCAGCGCACCTTGCTCGGTCGCCTCCGTGAGTCGCGCGAGCATCCTATTCCGCGCCAACGTGTTGCGAGTCGTATGCTTGTGCTTGAAAACGGTATTAGACACTTCCATCACCACCACATCGGACAAATGAACCATCGTCACCGTTGCCTCCGCCGACAAATGTCTTGATCTGTAACAGGAAGACCGATTTTTGGCCGTTAGATGTTACAGATTGAGACATTCCCCCCAACCAGGTGCCAAACGTCTCGATCTGTAACAGGTAGACCGGTTTTTTGTCCCTAAACGTTACAGATTGAGACAAAGTCAGGGCAGCAGGCGACACCAGCCACATCCCCTACTCCCACTCCTGCTCGTAGATGTTGAGAGACTTTACGTAGCGCCCCTGGGCACCCATGATGTCGCGGACCAGACGCAAGAAGAAACTGATGCACGAGGTGTCAAAGCCGTCCTGCAGATCCTCGGGATGCACCGCACCCGGCCCGTCGACCGCCGTGTCACTCAGGCGCGCGATGTCATACAGATAGAGTTGTCCCGCTGTAAGCCAGACATCGTCGACGCAGGCGAGGCGCACCGCAATCGCGCCGTCGTTCCAATGCTCCTTTTGCACGATATGCGGGTCATAGACATCAAAGCGATGATCGGTGCGTGTGTCCTTCAGCGCGACCATGCCGGACGCAGGATCCTTGTCCAAAATGCCAAAGCGAGAGAAGTACTGCGTGTCGCGCACTTGCTTAAGTCGCCCAAGCGAGGCAGGAGAAATTGACGCTGGCGGCTCATCCACATATAGCTCGAGCAGCGTCTTGCCATGGCGATAGGGGCGCTCGAAGAGCAGCCAATCGGTAAACGCCATGTTGTAGGCCATGATTTCGTTTTGAGAAGGCCCCTCGCAATAGCTGAGCCACGGGTCGACGATAATCTCGAACTGTTCGCGCGCCGGCTCCAGGAATTGAAACTTCCGCAGCATCCAAAAGTGAGCCATGTCGGCAATATCGTTGCCGACGGCTTCAGCCAGCTCTGCTCGGTCAAAAGCGTGGTCAGTCATGGCATCCTCCTCAAACTGATGGACCTCAATTTGAGCTTACGAGGAGGGTGGACAGCCACGACCAGCGCGGGCAAAATAGGCCTCCGACTGCAAACCAGATGCTGACCAAACACTTGACGAAAAGCTTGACCGAAAATGCGCACCGCAACAAAACCGCAGGCAAACATAGACGGCCAACCCGCCCTTTTGAGCCAGATGCCCGCAGCCACCACAGAAACAACAGGTGACCACAGCCCAAGAAGTCGACAAATGAACACCCGCACGTCGACAAACGAGCAAACTGCTCGCAAAGAGTGTCCCCAACGACTAGACAAAAAAGGCTAGTCATTGGGGACGTTCTTAAATGACTACTTTACAGTTCCAGTGCCTCGGCGACTTCGGCTGCGCAGGCCAGGGCATCGGCCATGGCACTCACCACGAGCGAGCTGCCGTTGCGGGCATCACCCGCCACATACACCGGCGCGGCATCCGCGGCGACACCCTCC
>DXLT01000062.1:1847-6894 GCA_019414555.1 Collinsella sp. | reverse complement strand
GCACGAGGCGGGCCTCATCGAGGGCAACGTCGAGTACGGCGAGGACTGGATCGACGCGCTTGCCGCCATCGTTAAGCCGCGCACCAAGATGCCGTCCGACGCCGTGACCGTCGCCGCTCCCATCTTTGCCACGGCCGAGACGCTCGAGTATGACGAGAAATCCGTCAACAAGGGCCTGGCCAAGGAGGGCATGGGTGCCATTCTGGACGCCGCCAAGGCCGCGCTCGAGGGTGTTACCGAGTGGACCGCCGCGAACATCGACGCCGCGCTTGAGCCGCTGCCCGAGCAGATGGACCTCAAGAAGCGCGTGGTGTTCCAGGCCGTGCGCGTCGCCGTTTGCGGCAACATGGTGAGCCCTCCGCTGGGCGAGACCATGGCGCTCGTCGGCCGCGACGACTGCCTGGCGCGCATCGATCGCGCCCGCACGATGGCGCTGTAATCGCTGCGCAAACGTTTGTATCCGAGCCCCGTTCACCTCGAGCGGGGCTCTTGTTTCTGTAGACGAATGGGATAGGAGGTGCTGGATCCGTGGCCGAGCAACTGTCGCTGTTTGGTTCGCCGGAACCGGAGGAGGTTCCGGTGAAGCCAGTGCCTGCCGCTGCCTCGGCTCAGCCTAAGCCTGCACCTGAGCCCATCGCCGCCTATGCGAGCGTGGTCCTCGACATCCCGACGCGTGCGCTGTCCGAGCCGTTTGCTTATGGCGTTCCGCAGTCACTTGCCAACGATGTCCAGATCGGCTCCACCGTCCTAGTTCATTTTGGCAACCGTGCGGCCGCGGGCTACATCGTCAACATCGCGCCCGAGCTGGCCGACCTGCAAGGTGACGACGCTCTCGATCCCGCGCGTATCAAGCCTATCGAGGCTATCCTCAGCAAGCCCCTCTTCACCGCAGAGGCCGCCCGTATCGCACGTTGGATGAGCCGTGAGTATGTTGCGACGCTTACCGAGTGCCTGCGCCTGTTCTTGCCCCCGGGCGGCAGCCCGCGTGTGGTCAAGGGCGACGACGGCGTGTGGGCCGTTGAGCGCCCCGCCGTCAAACCCATCCAAAACCGCTGGGTCATGCTCACGCCCGAGGGCTTCGACTATACGCCGCCCAAGACCGCGGTCCGCCAGCGTCAGCTCATCGAGGCGCTCCAGTGCGGCCCGGTCACGACGCGCGATCTCAACCTGCTCTACAACAGCATGTCAGCGAGCATCAAGGCGCTCGAAAGGCGCGGCGTCGTGGTGGTGGAGGAGCGCCGTGCTTGGCGTGGCTGTAGCGAGCAGACCACGCTGTCCTCGGCAAGCGGCAAGGCGCCGGTCGCGCTCACGAACGGCCAGCAACAGGCACTCGCGCAGATTGAGCGCGCCCGTCTGGACGCTCATGGCGACGTGGTGCTGGTCGACGGCGTCACCGGCTCCGGCAAAACCGAGGTTTACCTTTCGGCGATTGAGCGCGTGCTGGCCGCCGGCCGTTCGGCATGCGTGCTCGTGCCCGAGATCTCGCTGACGGCCCAGACCGTCGGCCGTTTTCGCTCGCGCTTTGGCGAAACGGTTGCGGTCTTCCACTCGCGCCTTTCGGCCGGTGAACGCTTGGACCAATGGGATATGGTCGCCAGCGGTGCCGCGCGCGTGGTCGTGGGCGCCCGCTCGGCGCTCTTTTGCCCGCTCAGCGACTTGGGCCTTATCATCATCGACGAGGAGCACGAGACCAGTTACAAGCAGGGTTCCAGCCCGCGCTACCATACGCGCGAAGTGGCGGCCGAGATGGCGCGTCGCTATCGCTGCCCGCTCGTGCTGGGCTCGGCCACGCCTTCTGCCGAGGCCCTCGATCGCTGCCGCCGCGGCACGTATAACGGTGTCACCTGGACGCGCGTCGAGATGCCCGAGCGCCCGGGACACGCCGTGCTGCCGACTGTCCTCATTGCCGACCTGCGCCGCGAGTTCTCGCATGGCAGCCGCTCCATGTTCTCTAAACCGCTGATGGAAGGCCTGGAGCGTGTGGTCGAGCGCCGCGAAAAGGCCGTGCTGCTGCATAACCGCCGTGGCTTTGCGCCGTTCTTGATGTGCCGCGAGTGCGGATGCGTCCCCACCTGCAATCACTGCTCCACCGCGCTTACGTATCACGAGCGCACGCACACGCTTCAATGTCACACCTGCGGTTCGTCTTGGCGCGTGCAGCCGTATCCTGCGCGCACGAGTCGCTGCCCCAAGTGCGGCAGCCGTTACCTGGCAAAAATGGGTCTGGGCACTCAGCAGATCGAGGACGCACTGCACCAGTTGCTTCCCGAGGACGTCGCCATTATTCGCATGGATGCCGATTCCACGCGCGGCAAGGATGCACACAAAAAGCTGCTCGAGCAGTTCGATGCCGCCGATTGCGCCGTGTTGCTGGGCACCCAAATGATCGCAAAGGGTCTCGACTTTCCCGAGGTCACGCTCGTAGGCGTGGTCAATGCCGACTTCGCCCTCAAGCTGCCCGACTTTCGCGCAGGGGAGCGCGCCTACGACCTGCTGGAACAGGTGGCGGGCCGTGCCGGTCGCGGCGATCGCCCCGGTGAGGTCATCATCCAGACCTATCTGCCCGAGGACCCGGTCATTCGCGCCGTCGCCGAGCACGACCGTTCGATCTTTACCGACTACGACCTGGACCAGCGTCGCGACGCGCTGTATCCGCCGTTTGTTCGCCTGGTCAACATCTTGGTGTGGTCGGCGAACCGAGACGAAGCGCAAGACTACATCGGTCGCATCGCGAAACTCCTCAAGCGCCGCTGGCATGTCGCCGCTCCCGACTTTTTGAGGGCGGGGAGTGCTGCGCCGCAGGTGCTGGGCCCTGCTTCGTGTGTAATCGAGAGAGCCAAGGACCGTTATCGCTATCACCTGCTTGTGAAGTCGCCCGTGGGGTACCATGTCTCTGATGATATCGACGCCTGCCTCAAAGAGGTGGGCTCTGTGCGCGGCGTGAGCGTGAGCGTTGACGTCGATGCTTATGATTTGATGTAACAACCCGAAAGGATGGCCATGGAAGCCAACGGAATCGTACTTTCGCCCGACCCTCGTCTGCGTCAGGAGTGCGCCGTCATCGAGGAGATTACCCCGGCGATCGAGGCGCTTGCCGAGAAGATGAAGAAGATGATGTTCGAGAACGGCGGCTGCGGCTTGGCCGCCCCGCAGATTGGCGAGCTCATTCAGCTTGTCACTATCGACTGCGACTACAGCGACAAGAACGACTATGACCCGTACGTGCTCATCAACCCTGTCATTGTTGAGCAGAGCGACCATTTGGTGCCGTTTAGCGAGGGCTGCCTGTCCATCCCCGGCATTAGCTGCGAGATTGAGCGCCCCGACCACGTTGTCGTCGAGGCGTATGACCTGGACGCCAACCTGATTCGCTATGAGGCCTCGGGCGACCTGTTCTGCGTGTGCCTGCAGCACGAGATCGATCACCTGCACGGCAACACCATGTTCGAGCGACTCAAGCCGATGCAGAGGCTCAAGGCCGTCAAGGAGTACCAGGACGCCCTGGCCCGCGGCGCTCGACCGGGCGAGACGGAGTAGGTTTGTCCGTCCCCGGGGCACCCGCCTATATCATACCGTGCTCAAACATTCTCGCTGCGCTGCGAAACTGCGCGCGGGACGATATAGGCGGGTGCCCCGGGGACTACGTTGACGCTGCTTGTCTCGCCCGGGTGCCGTGGGCCAGGGAGGGGCGTCTTCGCTGATAATTGCTTTGTTGGAAGAGCTGCTTTTATTGCGGCTCTTTCTTTGGTTTTGGGTATATTTGTTCTTGTTGAATTGTTATTGCGGATGGGCTGGTGACTCGGCTTTTCGCTGTTAATTTGTAGCCGTCTCGGCTTTGGTTGAGGGGAGACGTTCTTTATGCGTATTGTTTTTATGGGTACGCCTGATTTTGCTGTGCCTTCGCTGGTTTCGCTTGTTGAGGCTGGCAATGAGATTGCGCTTGTTGTTACTCGTCCTGATGCTGTTCGTGGGCGTGGTAAGAAGCTTGAGCCGTCTCCTGTTAAGGCTAAAGCGCTTGAGCTTGGTCTGCCCGTTGTTGAGGCTAATCGTATGACGCCTGAGGTTGTTGAGGCTCTCCAAGCTGCGCAAGCCGATATCTTCTGTGTGGCTGCTTATGGCTGCATTTTGCCTGATGACGTGCTGCATATGGCGCCGCTTGGTATTGTGAATGTTCATGCGTCCTTGCTGCCTCGTTGGCGTGGGGCTGCTCCTATTCAGCGTGCGATTCTCGCTGGTGATGAGGTTGCTGGCGTTTCTATTATGCGTATTGGACATGGCGTTGATACCGGCGCTTATTGTGCCCAGGCGTCTACGTCTGTTGCCGGTAAGCATGCCGAGGCGCTCACGATGGAGCTTGGTGAGCTTGGCGGCAAACTGCTTGCCGATACGCTTCCTTCTCTTGCCGATGGCACCGCCGTGTGGACTGAACAGGATGAGGCGCTCGTTACCCATGCTGCCAAGATTTCCAAGCTGGAGATGCGTCTGGATCCGCAGATGGCTGCGCTCGATTGCGTGCGTCATGTGCTCGCTTCGTCCGATACCGCGCCTGCCCGATGCGTGATTGCCGGCAAGACCGTGCGCGTGCTCGATGCTGCACCGGCCGATGTCTCGCTTGGCGAGGGCGCTGTTGACGTTAAGAACAAGCGTGTTTACCTGGGTCTTTCCGATGGCTCGGTTGAGTTGCTCGAGGTTAAGCCCGATGGTAAGCGTGCTATGGCCGCTTCTGCTTGGGCTGCTGGCCTGCAGGGCGCCGATCTTATCTGGGGTGTTTTGTCATGAGCAAGCTGTCTCCCGCGCGCAAACTTGCGCTCGATGTGCTCATGGAGGCCGATCGCCGCGGTATGTATGCGCGCGACGTGCTGTCCTCTCGCGCATCTGCCAAGGCTATTGACCAGCGCGATTCCGCTTTTGCCGCTCGTTTGGCACTGGGCGTTGCGGCTACCCAGGGTATTTTGGACGAGCTGCTCGATCAGTTTCTTGATAAGCCTAAAAAGGTTGCGCCGCGTGTTCGCATGGCGCTTCGTATCTCGGCCTTCGAGATGCTCTA
>DXLT01000062.1:0-1747 GCA_019414555.1 Collinsella sp. | reverse complement strand
AAGCCCGATCCGTATATCTCGCAGCTCGTCGCGCCTGTCTTCCCGGGCTGCCATGCCCCGGTTGATGCCCAGGTTACCGTTGCTTCGGGTGTGTTTGAGCGTGCTGCCGCGGTGGCCTCGGACCTTAACGCGCAGCTTATCGCCACAGCTGCCACGCGCCCTGGTAGCTGCCTTGAGATTGGTGCCGGTCGTGGCACCAAGACCTATGTGATGATGTGCCAGGCCAAGCGTGCGGGCTATGAGCGTCAGCATACGGCGCTCGATCTGCATGATCGCAAGTGCGACCAGAATCTCGCTCGCCTACATAAGGCTGGTATTCAGGGCGTTCGTACGGTTTCGGGTGATGCCTGCGAGCTTGATGAAGTACTGACATCGTTTGATGCCATGCTTGGCGAGCCGGTTAAGTTCGACACGGTCTTTATCGATGCGCCGTGCTCGGGCACCGGCACCATGCGCCGTCATCCCGAGATCCCTTGGCGACTGACCGAAAAGGATGTGACGGTTGATCTGCCCAAACTGCAGCTGACGATGCTCAAGGAAGCCGCCGCGCGCGTGGCTGCCGGCGGCGAGCTCATCTATGCGACGTGCTCCGTCTTCGACGAGGAGAACACGCAGGTGGTGGATGCTTTCTTGAACTCTCCTGAGGGCACCGGCTTTACTGTAGCGCCGCTCTCCGAGGCACAGATTCTGCAGCTCCCCGAGTTCGATCAGGCCAAGAAGCTCGTATCCGTACGCCAGAACAATCGGGGCCTCTTCCAAAGCGTGCCCGTAAACGCGGATTCCTACGACGGCCACTTCTGCGCTAGGCTGGTCCACAAGTAACTACTAAGTTGCGGTGAAATAGGGATTGAATATCGGCTTCTACCCGCCAAACAGACCTTATTTCACCGCAACTCATAGAGATGCCTGGGTAGCTAAAGAATCAGCCCCGCGATCATGTTGATCGCGGGGCTGATTGGTTTCTAGTGGCTATGCGGGCAGTTGGCGCAGCAGCCACTCGTGGCGTTGGTGCTGGAGCCGCCGCTTCGCTGGTCGGTGTTGTAGAAACCACTGCCCTCAAATTTAATGCCGCTGGCCGAGAACGTCTTGGCCGCCGGGGCACCGCAGCTGGGGCACACGACCTCGGGAGTCTCGGACATGGGATGCTCAACCTCAAACACGTTGCCGCAGCTCGAGCACTTGTAATCGTAGCGCGCCATAATACTTCCTTTTCAGCACAAAGCGGGCAGATTACTCTGCCCGCAAAAATTCAAACGTCTGTAACTGTACCCTATATCGGGGGTTTTATCACGCTTCGCCCCAGAATCTATGGTTGTTGCGCAGGAGCTGTGCGGTTTTGCCCTCGGCGGCTGCAATGTTCGCCTCGTTAGCCTGCCAGGTCCAGTTGCCCGTGGCCACGCCCGGAACGTTCATGCGCGCGTCGTCGCCAAGCCCCAGGACATCCTGCAGCGGCATCATCACCAGGGGAGCGTCGCTTGCCAGCGCGTCGCTCATCAGCTTGGCCGCCACCTCAACACCGCTCGGTTCATCGCCGCCCGCAAAGGAACGCGTACACCAGCCGGCCAGCGTCGACGTATCGTGCGTTGAGGTGTACAGGATCTTTCCTGGCGTGGGGTGCACGCCGCAACGGACGTCGTAATCGCTAAACTCCAGCACGTCCATGCCGGGGAAACCGCAGGTCGAAGCCATGGCGCGAACACCGGGCGTCAAATAGCCCAGGTCCTCGGCGATAAAGTTGAGCGGACCC
>DXLT01000061.1:0-6986 GCA_019414555.1 Collinsella sp. | reverse complement strand
CACCTGCGCCGTAACGGCATTGGCGGCCTGCGCACTCCAGCTTGCCGCTTGCGCTGCCTTGGCCGCAGCATCACTCGCCTGCGTTGCCGCCTCGGTAGCGCGCGCCGCCGCCTCATGGGTACGCGCGCGCTCTGCCGCCTCGGCCTCGCGCTGGCGGGCGCGGTCCTCGTTCTCAAACTCGATATCGTCCTCGATCTCGTCGCTCGGATTGAGCAGCTCGTCCAGGCTCACGCCATAGAGCTTGGCGAGCGAGATCAGGTTCTCGGTATCGGGCGAGCTCTCCGCACGCTCCCATTTACTAACCGCCTGGCGCGACAGCCCCAGCTTTCGCGCCAGCCCTTCTTGGCTAAAGCCCTTGCTGCGGCGAAGGTCGGCGAGCCGCTGCGCAGTTTCTACATTCATGGTTCCTCCTATGTGATGCCAGCCGTGCCGCCGGACCGTTTTTGTTCTTAAGGCGCCTTGCACAGTTAAAAATCTATCCGCCACCGCCAAAAGCATGCCACCTATTCTAGTGAGATTTTTGACAACTGGCGGTTGCGGGCACATATGAGCTGCGGAAATGTGTCCAAACAAAGCAATGAGCCGCAGCTCGGTTGTCCCCGTTGCGGCGTTAACGGTAGTATGGTCATACTGTTTATTCCGCACCGCCAACGGAGGGAGTTCCGCGCCGTGAACCGCGATTTCGCCTCATCGCTCATCCAGCTCAACAACACGTTCTATCGCGAGCACTCCGCCTCCTTTTCCGATACGCGCCAGGCCCCGTGGCCCGGCTGGGTGCGCACCATGGACATCGCGCTCGACCAGCTCGATGTGGCCACGATCGAGCATCCCGTCCGCGTCTTCGATCTCGCCTGCGGCAATATGCGATTCGAAAACTTTGCCGCCGGCGGCGCACTTGCCGCCAAGGGCGTCGACGGCGCAAACCCCTCGGCAGATGCCAGCTGCCCGTTTGAGTTCTATGGCGTCGACTCGTGTCAAGACCTGGCCATCGATGCACATGGCCACGCGCTGCGCATTCCCAACCTGCACTTCCAGGAACTCGACGTGCTCGACGCCCTCATGAAGCTCAACCCCGCCGAAACACCCGACGTGCTTTTCGACGCCCCGCTCGCCGATATCTCGGTCTGCTTTGGCTTTATGCACCACGTGCCGTCGTGCGAGTACCGCGTACGCGTGCTCGACGCCTTGGTGCGTCAGACGCGCCCGGGTGGCATCATCGCCATCAGCTTTTGGGAGTTTATGAACGACGAGCGCATGGCGCGCAAGGCCGTTCGAGCCGAAGCCCGCGCCGAGCTCACCCCGCCGTTTGAGGGTTACGATTCCGCGCAGTTTGAAGCCGGCGACCACCTCATTGGCTGGCAAAACGACCGCCACGCCTACCGCTATTGCCATCACTTTGACGATCAGCAGATCACCGACCTGGTGCGCGGCGTGCGTACGTTCTACAAAAGCGGCGAGGTCCCCGTGCGCGAGCTTGAGCGTTTCCATGCCGACGGTCGCAGCGGCGAGCTCAACCGTTATGTGATCCTCAAGCGCCTGTAGGCATCGACGACTCGCCGCCGAGCCGTGCCGCTTCTTTCGGGCAAACTATGCCCACCCTTTTCAACCCATTGACGGAACGCGCAGCTATGCGTTCCATATTTATGACCAAGGAGCCTCATGGGAGCCGTCCACGTTCGCACGCCTAAGAACTTTGTGCTCGAGGAGCGCTTGGAGCGCTACGCCGATGCGATTGAGACGAACCCCGAGGCCTATGCCGGAGATTGGCGTGAAGTCTGTGCGCCAGTTGGCAGCAAGCCATTCGAACACCTTCACCTGGATCTTGGCTGCGGCAAGGGAACGTATCTTGTAGAGCGCGCGGCCCACGAGCCAAACACGCTCTTTATCGGCATGGACCAAGAGCCCATCTGCATCGCCTATGCCGCACAGAAAATCTGCGAGCATGAACTGACCAACGCACTCGTTCTGCCTCGAGGCGCCGCATCGCTGCCGCAGCTATTTGCCACAGGCGAGCTCGATGCCATCACCATCAACTTTCCCACGCCGCAGCCCAAGGCCAAGTACGCCAAAAAGCGCCTCGTCCATGTCGACCATCTGATGCTCTATCGCCCGCTCTTTGCAGCCGGCGCCACCGTAACGCTGCGAACCGACAGCAAACCGTTGCGCGATTACGCCCTGGGACAGTTTGCCGCAGCCGGCTACGATACGCTTTGGGTAAGTGACGACGTCCGCCGCGACCATCCCGAGCATCCCGAGACCGAATATGAATGCCGCACGCGCGAGATGGGCGCCGCCGTCTATGGCATTTGCGCTACGCCCGGCGCGGAACCCATCGAAGAGCAGCTCGCGGCGGGCCGCGCGCAGGAGCAAAGCCTTGCCTGCTACCTGCCCGAAAACCTCGATGAGCTCACCTACGTGCCTCTCGGCATGGAAGAGGCCGTCGAGAACTTCAGAAACCGTGCCCGCAAGGGCAAGAAGCGCCTGCCGCAAGAGTCCTAGGGGCTTCTGATGGTCGCGGCGTCAGCAAATAAGCGCGAATAGGCGCCAGCAAACAACCCTCAAACCTAAGTGAGTAGACTTTTTTGCAATAGCCAAGCACAACCCGCATAACGAAAACTAAAACCGCAGATAGAACCCTTGTGCAAAATCCATGTGCTCGCGACATCGCAAAAAGTCTACTCACTTAGCTGGCAACTGCACCAAACGGCCGGGCAGAACGCCCATTTCCTGCATTTTCTTGCCTGCAAACGCATCGATGCGCCGCTACGCCATAATAGTTGGCGGACAATCGCGAGAGAAAGCAACCACATGGCACAGACCACGACAGATACCGCCGCCAGCACCGTCTCCGGCGCCGGCGCCGCCAGCTCATTCTCGGGCGGCACGGGAACCGAAGCCGAGTTTGGCTCGCTCGGCGCGCTCTCCCCCACCTGGTGGGAGCCCGAGGGCGGCAGCGAGCCCGAACCGTGGCTCACGCCCGATCAAGCCTTCGAACGCTTCTTTGAATGGACGAGCGATCGCGGCATTGAACTGTGGGATCACCAAGAAGAGGCCCTCATGGACCTGGCTGCCGGCGATCACGTCATTTTAGGCACACCGACCGGATCGGGTAAATCGCTCGTCGCGCTGGGCATGCTCTTTATGGGCATGGCGCAGGGCAAGCGCTGCTACTACACGGCTCCCATCAAGGCTCTGGTCAGCGAGAAGTTTTTCGACCTTGTGCAGGTGCTCGGCCGCGATAACGTAGGCATGATTACCGGCGACACGCATATCAACACCAAGGCACCCGTCATCTGCTGCACGGCAGAGATCCTTGCCAACGACGCACTGCGCGAGAGCGAAGATGCCGACGTGGGCTGCGTGGCCATGGACGAGTTCCACTACTTTGCCGACCCCGACCGCGGTTGGGCTTGGCAGGTGCCGCTGCTCACCCTGCCTCACACGCAGTTTATGCTCATGAGCGCCACGCTCGGCGATGTCACTGCCATCGCCGCCTCACTCGAGGAACACACCGGTGCTACCTGCGACTTGGTCGTCGATGCCCCGCGCCCCGTGCCGCTGAGCTACGACTACGTGACGACCTCCCTCGAGGGCACGGTCGAGTTCGCCATGCGCCGCGGCGAGGCCCCGCTCTATATCGTGCACTTTAGCCAGGATGCCGCCCTTGCAACGGCACAGTCGCTCGCCAATTTTGGCATCGCCAGCAAGGAGCAGCGCGAGGCCATCAAAGAAGCGGCAAAGGGGACGAGCTTCTCCACGGCCTTTGGTAAGATTCTCAAACGCCTGCTTGGATGCGGCGTCGGCGTGCACCATGCCGGCATGTTGCCGCGCTATCGCCTGCTGGTGGAGCGCCTGGCGCAGCAGGGCCTGCTGCCCGTCATCTGCGGCACCGATACGCTCGGCGTCGGCATCAACGTACCCATCCACACCGTGGTACTCACCGCGCTCACCAAGTTCGACGGCTACAAGATGCGTCGCCTGCGCGCCCGCGAGTTCCATCAGATTGCCGGTCGCGCCGGCCGCTCGGGCTTCGATACCGAGGGCATGGTCATCGCCGAGGCCCCGGAGCACGAGATCGAGAACGCCAAACTCATGGCCAAGGCGGGCGACGACCCCAAGAAGCTCCGCAAGATTAAAAAGAAGAAGGCCCCCGAGGGCTTTGTCACCTGGAACAAGCAGACCTTTGAGCGCCTGATCGAGACGCAGCCCGAGACGCTCAAGCCGCGCCTTCGCATCACGCACTCCATGGTGATTAGCGTGGTCGAGCAGGGCGGCGATGCCCGAGTCCGCGTACACGACCTCATCGAGACGAGCTTGCAGACCCCCGAGGAAAAGGCCAAGCTCGAGGTTCGCGCCGACGAAATCTTCGCCACGCTCATCGATTCCGGCGTCGTCGTTCGCACCGAGGTGCCGCCCGCGCCCGACGCCCCGACTGACGCCGCGCCAGACATTGACTATGCACTGACGGTCGATCTGCCCGAGGACTTTGCGCTCGATCAGCCGCTCTCGCCGTTCTTGCTTGCCGCGTTGGAGCTGCTCGATCCCGAGAGCGAGACCTATACCATGGATCTGATCTCGATGGTCGAGGCAACGCTCGAGGACCCCAAGCAGGTGCTGCGCGCACAGGAGCGCGCTGCGCGCGACCGCGCGATGGCCGAAATGAAGGCTGACGGCGTCGAATATGAGGAACGCTTGGAGCGCATCCAGGATGTCACCTACGAAAAGCCGCTCGAGGATTTGCTCGATGCCGCCTTCGACAAGTACTGCCAGGAAGTACCTTGGGCCAACGACTACCAGCTCTCGCCCAAGAGCGTCCTGCGCGACATGTTGGAGAGCGCGAGCGACTTTAAGGGCTATATCCAAAAGCTCGGCATCGCCCGCTCCGAGGGCATTCTGCTGCGCTACCTAGCCGAGGCCTACCGCTCCCTCGATCGCACCGTGCCCATTGAGAAGCGCGATGAGCGCTTGCGCGACATCATTTCGTGGCTCGGCTTTGTGGTGCGCTCGGTCGACTCGAGCCTGGTGGACGAGTGGGAGAACGCCGGCAACCCGGCGGCCCTCGACGACGCGCCGCCGCAGGGCATCGACGAGGTCGTTGCGGACCGTCGCGGCTGCACGCTGCTGGTGCGCAACGCACTCTTCCGCCGCGTGACCCTTGCCGCCCGCGAGCACGTTCGCGACCTGGGCGAACTCGACGAGGACTGGGGCATGAGCGAGGTCCGCTGGCAAAAGGCGCTCGATGCCTACCATGAGCAGCACGAGGAAATCCTCACCGACGGAGATGCCCGCAGCGCCGCGATGTTTACCATCGACGGGAGCGACGAGAAGACCGATCACGTGTGGCACGTGCACCAGATTTTTGCCGACGAGGATGGCGACCACGACTTTGGCATCATGGGCGATGTCGACCTGGATGCCACGCAAGACGGCGGCGAGGTCATCTTCAAAAACTACCGCGTCGGCTTTATCGAGGACCTGCTCGAGGACTAGCCGTACATACTGGAACGAAGCGGGGCCGTTGGCAATATCGCCAGCGGCCCCGCTTTTGCACTATACGCTATCCCCTACTCGGCATCCTCGACCTCATACGAATCCGCCTCGGCGGGCTCATCGTTTGCCCCTGTCGCAGCCCCGCGCGCCTCGTCAAACGCCGCCTTCATGGTCTTGTTGCCCCAGGTGAGCTTGCGAATGGTAAGATCGTCGGCCTTCTTGTTGGCTAGACGTAAATTGTTCTCGGAGGACAGCAATGCCTCCTTGGTTTTCTGCAGATGGCTAATCGTCTTGTCAATCTCCTCGATCGCCGTCTGGAACTTACGGCTCGCAAGCTCATAGTTGCGGCCGAAATCGTTCTTGAACTTCTCCATCTTGGCCTCGAAGTTCGTGACGTCGATGTTCTGTTGCTTGTACTCCGCCAGCTCCTGCTTATAGCGCAGCGAACCCATGGCGGCGTTGCGCAGCAGCGTGATCATGGGAATGAAGAACTGCGGGCGGATCACGTACATCTTCTCATAGCGGTAACTCACGTCGACTATCCCTGCGTTATAGAGCTCGCTTTCGGGCTCGAGCAGTGTGCAGAGCACCGCGTACTCACAGCCTTTCTGGCGACGATCGTGATCGAGTTTCTTAAAGAAGTCCTCGTTTTTGTGCTTGGTCGCGGTCTCGTCGTTCTCGTTTTTCATCTCGAACATAATCGAAATGACCTCGTTACCGCTTGCGTCGCACTCGCGGAAGATAAAGTCGCCCTTGGTGCCCTCGGACGCATCGTTATCCTTCTCGAAGTACGCGTTAGGAAACGCCGTCATGCGCAGACGGTTAAACTCGGTCTCGCAGTGCTGCTCGAGCGACTCGCCCACCATCTTGGTGGACAGGCGGACCTTCATGTCCTTAAGGCGCTCAATCTCTTCGTCCTTGTAGCGAATCAGGTCATCGCTCGCGCGCTTGGCCTGCGCAAGCTCGAGCTCGTGTGCCGCCTTGACCTGTTCCTCGCGAGAATCGCGCACCGCCAGCTCGCTCGTCAGTTTGGCACGCGCCTCATCGCGCTCTCGCTCCGCCGCGGCGACCGCCTCTGACAGGTTCATTTTTGCCATCAGTTCCTGCTCGCGCAGCTGGGCACGCAGGCCCTCGGCCTCTTGCTCGGACTGAGCCTTTGCGGCGGAAAACTTCTCTTGCACCTTCGCGCGATAGTCAGCAAACGCGCGCTCGGCCTCGCTGCGAGCGGCATCGAGCTCACGCTGCGACTCTGCCGCGGCAGCGGCAAGCGCCATCTCCTGGGCCTTGTCCGCCGCGGCAAGCCTGGCCTGCAGCTCGGCAATCTGAGCGTCGCGTGCAGCTAAATCGTTTTGAGCAGCGTTGCGCGCCGCCGACTCGGCAAGCTTTGCTTCGTCATCTTTGCGCCCAAGCTGCGCACCCAGGCTATCAATCTCACGCTGGAGTTCGGCATTCTCTTTTTGAGCATAGGCTCGTGCCTCACCACCCGCGCGCTGGCT
>DXLT01000060.1:0-7027 GCA_019414555.1 Collinsella sp. | reverse complement strand
AGCGGACAAGGATATAGCCTAATCTCCATATCGGACTAAAATCATGGCATCAAACGACCTTCTCATGCGAGGATTCTATGACGGCAAGCGACGCGACCGCGACAATTAAAAAGGGGGCACCCGAGCCCGGTTTCGATAAAACGGCTCAGCGCATCCTCAACCTTTTCTTTGTACTCAACAGTTCTCCCGAACCGTTGACGACCGAGCAGATCGTCCTGGATTCCGATTTGGGATACGGCTCGGGCAATATCGACTCGGACAAACGCAAGTTCCGCCGCGATCGCGACAAGCTGCTCGAACGCGGCATCGTTATCAGGGAGGTTCGTGCTGCCGGAGCACAGGAAACCGAGGAGAGCGCGTGGACGATCGACCGCGAGCATACGTTTGCCGCGGGCGGTCTCATCACCGCAGACGATGCCGACATCCTGCTCAATGCCATCGACCAGACACTCGCGGCAGGCTCATCCGCCTTTGCCGCGCCGCTTGCCGACATTCGCTCCAAGATTGCCTACCTCACCGGCATGTCGACGACAGGAGAGGCACCGATTCGCCGCTCTCCCGCCGTCGATGCGGTATGGAGCGCCTTTGCCGAGCGCTGTGCGCTGCGCTTTTTGTACCAAAACGGGCGCGGCGAACAACGCGAGCGGACCGTTTGCGTCTACGGCATGTTCGAGCGCGAGGGTACGGCATACTTCTGCGGCCTCGACAATGCCACCGACAATATCAGAACATTCCGCTGTGACCGCATCATTCGCGCCTGGAGACCTTCGAAAGCCTACACCATTCCTGCGGATTTCAACCTCAACGATTACTTATTCTTTGAGTTCGATTTTGCCGACCGTCCACCCGTTGCGGCTACGTTCTCGTTCGCGCGTGAGGCGCAGGCCGATATGGTCAGCGGTCTCACACGCGGACGAGGCGAACTCACGCGCACCGAAGCAGAATGGACCTGGACCGTTAACGTGCGCGACCTTGAAGCCGCAGCCTCATTTTGCATGGCCCATGCCATGGATGGCATGAGGCCCGTCGCCCCCGATTCTCTCAGGCAGGCGTGGAATAACCTCATCGAAAGGACGGTGCACGAGCATGCCCGTGCGTAAACTCACCAGCGAGCAAAGACTCTCGCGCGCCATCGACATCATGGAGGCCCTCTACGCCGCCGGCGAGAATGGCATGACACGAGACGAGCTTTGCAGCCGCTTTGATATCACGGGGGCATCGCTCGACGAGATTCTCGAGATCGTCTCGACGCTTGCGGACCGAGAATCGGGAGCACGTATTATCTGCGAACGCCGCGGCGAGTGCGTGGTCCTCACCGGTGACGCAGGGCGCGTGCTACCGCTGCGCCTGAGTGCCGCCGAGGGCGCCGTGCTCAACCATGAACTTGAATCATTGGGGATCGAACCCCAAGCGGCGGCTCGAATACGGCGCGCCCTTCTTCCCAAAGAGCTCGGCTACAACCAACGCGTCTTTGACACCGTCGCCCACGGATCGCACTGGCAGCAGCTGAGCTGCGCCATTCGGGACGGCGTTCGCTGCCGCATCTCGTATCGCTCGATGGATGACACACAAGCGCGCGAGCGTTTGGTCGACCCCTCGCGCATCACAACAAACGGCGACCAAACGTATCTGATTGCCTGGGATGTCGCGGTCGACGAACAGCGTACCTATCGTATGGATAAAATCGAGAGCCTGGTCTTGACCGACGACTCCGTCGTGCGCCACGCACCGGAGCCCGCGACCCTCCACGACTCCCTCGCCCGGACGCAGCGTAGCGCAAAGCTCTTGATGCCATTCGATATGGCGGAACATCTGGACTGGGCCGGCATCACCCTAATCGAGCGCAGCGGGGCAGACATGGCAATGGTAACCGTGCATTACGGCTCCGAGCGTTGGCTACTGAGCCAGGTAATCGCAGCGGGCGGAGCCATCCGCATCTTGGATGACCCCGCCCTGTCAAAGCGTCTGTGCGATATGGCAAAAACCCTCGTTTGTCCGCTTTAGCGCCGCCGCTCGTGGCGTGCACGCCACAGTTGCAGATAGTGCCCGATCTGCGCCGATTCGATGCGCTGGTAGGAACTCGTGGGCAGCGACGTTAAGAACTTCTTTCCGTAGCCCTTCGTCACCAGGCGCGGGTCGGCCAGAATCAGCACGCCGCAATCGGTCGACGAGCGGATAAGGCGGCCAGCCGCCTGCTTGACCTCGAGCACCGCCTCGGGCAGCGAATAGCGCGCCCAAGCGCGGTCTTCGCGCAGGTTGCGCTCGCACGAGAGCGGGTCCGTGGGGCTCGAGAACGGCAGCTTGGGAATGATGACGCAGCGCAGTGTCTCGCCGCTGGCGTCGAATCCCTCCCAGAAGGCCTTAAGAGCAAAAAGCGACGAGGTCGGCTCGTTGATAAACCGGTCGCGCAGGCGACGAAGAGATGAGTTGCGCTGCTGGCAGTTGAGCTCCAGACCCGCACGGGCCATCTTGGGCTCAACGCGGGCGTACAGGTCTTCCATGTCGCGCCGATTGGTAAACAGTGTGAGCACCGATCCGCCCATGGCAAGATGGGCGTCGACCAGCACGCGCTCGAGCGCCGTAAGATAGCTTTCACGATCGCGCGGATCGGGTATATCGCCCGCAACGACTACAGCCATGTTCGAATCGAAGTCGTAGCTCGAGTCCAAGTGCAGCGATGAGGATGTTGAAGCACCGATGCGATCGAGGCCGACCGCATGGTTAAAGTGTTCAAAGCTTTTGGACACCGTCATGGTCGCCGAGGCAAAGATAGCCGTGTGAACCTCGGGCAGCCACTCGGTTGCCAAGGCCTCGCCAATGTCGATGCGCTCTGCGGTCATTGACTCTCCGACGGCACGCAACCTGCGATTGACCTGCAGCGAATACACGTAGTGTTCATCGGTGCCGTCGATGATGAGTTTGAGGTTCTCGGCCAGCTCGTGCAGGCGGCGCGAGATATCGCCCAGGTCGACAACAACCTCGGGCTTGTCGGCGGCGACGGCTTGCACCAGCGCGTCGACGCTCTTGTCAGCTTGTTCCAATGCGTCGATGGCAGTGTAGGCCGACTGTAAGAAATCATGCCAGTCGTCAGATTCGCGCAGCTCGGGGCCAATCCATAGATTGGCATTGTCATAACCCCCACGGGCACGGCGGCCGAGCTCGCGAACGCCATCGAACACGTCGGCGATTGCCATGCTCGCGCGCGCAACCGTCGACGTCGCCTTGGCAGTAAGGCCCAAATAGAGCGTAGAGCCCTCGGAGGTTGCCAAATCACGGGAGACCTGGCTTAGCGCGCCGGTGGTCGAGCCGCCCAGGCGCTCAAACAGAACGCGTGATTCGTCCGCCGACACCACGCGCGCCCACTGACGGCGCGCCTCGCGCTCGATGGAATGGGCCTCGTCGATTACCCAATGACGAATCGGAGGTAAAATCCTGCCCTCGGCCGCAACATTGCGGAACAGCAGTGAATGGTTGGTGACCACCACGTCGGCATGCGCCGCACGACGGCGAGCGCCGTGGACCAAACATTTATCAGGGAAAAACGGGCAGAGGCGACGAGCACACTCGCGCGAGGCCGTCGTAAAGTCGGGGCGGTTGACACTGCGCCACCGAATGCCGAGCGAGTCGAGGTCGCCATCGGCTGATTGGCAGACGTACGCCATAATGACCGCGACCGCCGTGAGCGTGTCCGCCGGATCGCGCTTGGTGGTAATCTCGACCTGGCCGCGGCTCATGCGCTCAAGCTTGCGCAGGCACGGATAGTGGTCATAGCCCTTGAGAGCGCAAAATGACAGACCACCGTCCAGTTGCTCGGCAAGTTTTGGCAGCTCATGGTACATGAGCTGGTCGGCAAGATTGTTCGATTTGGTCGCAATACCAACCGTGATGTTGTTACGGCGTGCTGCCTCGGCAAAAGGCACCAGATAGGCCATCGATTTGCCGACGCCCGTGCCCGCCTCAATTACACGATGAGTGCCCGTGACCAGCGCATCGCGGACCTCGAGCGCCATCGCGATCTGCTCATCACGCGGCTCGTAGGTGGGATACATGCGATTGACCAGGCCACCTGGCGCATAGTCTGCCTCAATCTCCTCACGACTCGGCATCTTGAGTACCGGCAGTTCGTCGGCGTCCACCCGATCGTCGGCGCGATCGGCCTTGAGGACGTCAGCACGAGCGGCGCTGAGAGAGAAGATAGAACCAGGGTTCTGCCCCGCCAAGAATGAGAAGATAGGACGATAGGACCAAGGCACATCCGGATGCATGTCGGCTAGGCGCGCCATGAGGCCCTGGGGCAAGTCGGTGAGCGCCACGAGCAACACGCGCCATACGCCACACAGGGCGTCGACGTCGGCATTGGCACGGTGTGATACCGAGTCACAGCCAAACAGATCGGCCATAAAAGACAGTTTGTGCGAGGCCAGGCGCGGAAGCGCGATGCGCGACAGCGCCAGCGAATCGATCCAAATATCGCTCACGTTGACGCCGCCTTTGACCGACTCGATAAACGAGCGGTCGAACGTGGCGTTATGTGCGATCACCGGGCAACCGCCGACAAAATCGGCGAGAGCGGCGACGGCCTCAACGGCCGACGGGGCATCTGCCACATCGGCATTTGTAATGCTCGTGAGCTCGGTAATCTCGGCGGGAATCAGCTGCTTGGGATGCACGAAGGTATCGAAGCGGTCGACGATCTCGCGGCCCGAAAGACGGGCCGCCGAGATCTCGATCAGCTCGTTGTCCTGCACCGAAAGACCTGTGGTCTCGGTATCGAGGACGATCACATCTTCCTCGATAAGGCCGAAGGACTGCGTTTTGGCGCGTTCGGCAAGCGTGGCATAGGAGTCGATGACAAACTGCGGCGTTCCTGACGAAACCGCGTCCTCGATTAGCATGCAATGCCCGCTCGACGAAGGCCCATACGGATCAGGCTGTCACAGACCTGCGGGAACGTCATGTCGTCGGTGTGGCGGATCTCATCCGGATACAGCGACGTATCGGTCATGCCGGGAATGGTATTGGTCTCGAGGATAACGGGGCCGTCCTCGCTCACGATAAAATCGCTGCGCGAGATGCCCAGGCAACCGAGCGCCTTGTGAGCGGCACAGGCAAGCTCCTGGGCACGAGCGTAGTTCTCGGGTGAAATCTGCGCCGGAATGCGATGGATGTCCGTAGGGTCGACATATTTCACGTCCAGATCGTAGAACTCGCAGTCCTCGGGCTTACGAATCTCGACAATCGGCAGGGCGCGCACGTCATCTTCACCGTATACACCGACGGTGATCTCGGTACCCTCGATGCACTTCTCGACCAGCACTTTGTCGCCGTACTCAAACGCCTTGGCGATTGCCGCGGGCAGCTCGGAGGGCTCATGGACCAGGGAAATGCCATAGCTGGAACCGTTGACGGCCGGCTTCACAAAGCAGCGCTCGCCACAAACCTCGACGATATGATCGATATCGACTTCATCGCCCACCTCGAGCGCAAGGCCGGGGGCAACAGGAATGCCCGCCTTGGCGTACAGGAGCTTAGAGACCTCCTTGTCGGCACCGCAGGCGCTGGCAAGCACACCCGAGGCCGTGTAGGGGATACCCAGGGTCTCCATGGCGCCCTGCATGGCGCCATCCTCGCCGCCGGCACCGTGCATGGCGATAAACGCCACGTCAAAGCCGCCGGTCGCCATGGTTACCATAAAATCATCGGTAGCCGTGTCGAGCAGCTCCACCGAAGTGTAGCCGGCCTCCTTCAAGGCAACCACGACGTTCTTTCCCGAATTGAGCGAGATCTCGCGCTCAGCGGAATGACCGCCCGCCAAGACCGCTACGTGCATGTTCTCTAGGCTTTTACCCGGCATGGGCAGACTCCTCCTCTATAATTTCTGCAGCTGATACCATATTGTAGCGATACCCTCTACGTTTCCCCAAAATCGAAAGGCTTCCATGAATCCCAGGACTAAATCTCAGGACATTCGCGACTTGAGCCAAAACGATATTCGCGACCTTGTGGCCGAACTTGGCCAGCCCACCTTCCGCGCGAAGCAGCTCATCGAATGGGTCTTCGAGAAGAACGTTTGTTCGTTTGACGATATGACCAACCTTCCCAAGGCTTTCCGCGAGCAGCTTAAAGAGGCTTTTACCTTTGACACGCCGACTGAACTAACCAAGCAGGTTTCCAAAGATGGCTCTCGCAAGTATCTGCTCGAGTACCACGACGGCGTTTCCGTCGAGACTGTCGGTATGCCCCGTCGTAACAAGCTTTCCGTCTGCGTTTCCACCCAGGCTGGCTGTGGCATGGGCTGCGCCTTTTGCGCTACCGGTCTCAACGGCCTCAAGCGCTCTCTGACCGCTCAAGAGATCGTCGACCAGGTACTTCATGTATCCAACGACTTTGGCGAGCGTGCCACGAGCGTCGTCTTCATGGGCCAGGGCGAGCCGTTTGCCAACTACGACGAGGTTCTCAAGGCGCTGCGAATCCTCAACGACCCCGATGGCATCGGTATCGGCGCTCGTCACCTCACCGTCTCTACCAGCGGCGTTATTCCCGGTATTCGCAAATTTGCCGACATCCCCGAGCAGTTCACGCTTGCCGTTTCCCTGCATTCCGCCATCCAGTCGACGCGCAACAAGCTCATGCCCGGTGTTAAGAAGTACACACTGCTTCGCCTTCACGAGGCGCTTCAGCTCTACACCGAGAAGACTGGCCGCCGCCCGACCTATGAGTATGCCATGATCGAAGGCGTCAACGATACGAATCCCGAGATGCAGGCGCTCTGCGACTTCTGCGAGGGAACGCTGTGCCACGTTAACCTTATTCAGCTTAACGACATTGAGGGTAGCCCGCTCAAGCCGTCGCCGATTCATAAGGTTGAGGATCTTCAGCGTCGTCTTGAGTCCCGTGGCATCGAGACCACGATTCGTAACTCCCGTGGTAACGATATTGACGCCGCTTGCGGACAGCTGAAGCAGCGCTTCAAAGTTCAGAAGAACGCATAGGGGAGTCGCACCCCAAAACGTTTCATGTGAAACAT
>DXLT01000006.1:307-17567 GCA_019414555.1 Collinsella sp. | reverse complement strand
TAGCCATGCAACGGAAAAGAGCCGCCCTTTCGGACGACTCAAACTGTAATGGGGCGCGGGGTTTGGTCGATCGCGAGTTCCGCACGAGCCAGAGAGCACTTAATGTGCTCTCCGTGCGAGCAGGACTGTCCGAGCAGGCGACCAAACCCCGCGCCCCGTCCTGACGAGCGCTTGGGGACCGGTGACCTACAGGTGCGAGATGATCAGCTCCATTTTGCCCTCGAGGTCAATGGACTTCACGGTGCTGGGGGCCAGCAGGTGGCTTCCCTTGTGGACGGGGTCGCCGCAGACGGTGCCTTCGCCGTTGATGACCGACAGGCACATGAAGGGCCAGCGCTGGTCGAGGGTCTTGCTGCCGTTGACGCGCACGCGATCGACGGTGTAGCAGGGGTTGGACTCGAGCTCGGTTACACCATCGACCTCGGGCGCGGTCACGGTGCCGTCGGTCGGCGCCTGAACATCAAAGTCGATGCAGTCGAGGCTCTGCTCAATGTGCAGCGGACGCAGCTTGCCGTCGGTACCGGGGCGGTCGTAGTCGTACAGGCGATACGTCACGTCGCTCGACTGCTGCGTCTCCAAAATGAGCGTACCGGTCTTGATGGCGTGCACGGTGCCGGAGTCAATCTGGAAAAAGTCGCCCTTGTGGATCGGCAACACGTTGAGCATGTCGTCCCAGCGACCGTCCTTGATCATCTGTGCGGCTTCGGCGCGGTCATGCGCGCGCTGGCCGACGATGATTGTGGCGCCGGGCTCGCAATCCAGCACGTACCAGCACTCGGTTTTGCCCAGGCTGCCGTTCTCGTGCTCGGCGGCGTACTCATCGTTGGGATGAATCTGGATCGAAAGGTCGTCCTTGGCGTCCAGGATCTTAATGAGCAGCGGGAACTCTTTGCCCTCGCAGTTGCCAAAGAGCTCGCGGTGCTCGGCCCATAGCCACGACAGCGTGTGGCCGGCATACGGGCCCTCAGCGATCTGGCAGTCGCCGTTGGGGTGTGCCGAGATGGCCCAGCACTCACCGATGGGACCCTCGGGAATGTTGTAACCAAATACGGTTTCGAGCTGGCGGCCGCCCCAAATCTTCTCATGGAAGATCGGCGTCAGTTTAATCAAATCAGACATATTCATACCCCCATGGTGTTGTGCGGCCGTCCGTTCTAGACGAGCCATAACGAGCGCCCGCATGACTACAAAAACCTATGCCAACGTTACGTTGTGCAGCTCAAAGCGGTCGCCGACGTTGCGCGAAATCGAGTACTCAAAGGCGTTGCCGCTATCCAAAAAGCCAATCTGGTTGAGCTCGAGCAGGGGAGCGCCGGGTTTGGTGTCCAGGCGCTCGGCCTCTTCCTCGGTTGCCGCCACGGCACGGATGGTGCGGTGGAAGCTCGAAATTTTCAGCCCGCATTGCTCGCGGATAAAGCTATAGACCGATCCGTATAGGTCCTTCTTTTTAAGGCCCGGTATCAGTTCGAGAGGCATGTAGGTGTACTCGATAACGATGGGCTTCTCGTCGACCTGGCGCACGCGCACGATGTGATAGGCAAAGTCGTCCTCGGCAATTCCCAGCTGAGTAGCGACGTCCGCTGGTGGATTGACAATCGAGAAATCGTAGACCACCGAGGTTACCTTCTCCCCGCGGTGCTCATACGAAAAACCCTGGGCGCGGTCGTTTTTGCCCTGGAAAAACGCCTGGTTGGGAAGACCCGCCGTGTCCTTAACGTAGGTGCCCGACCCGCGACGGCTGGTAACAAGACCCTCCTCGGTGATCTGCTCGATAGCTCGTTTGACGGTGATTTTGGAAACGCTATAGAGCTCGCAGAACTCAACGACGGTGGGTAGCTTGTCGCCCGGTTTAAGAGCGCCATCCTCGATGCTTCGACGGATATCTGCAGCTATCGACTCGTATTTGGGAATCATGGAACCTCCTTTCCGGCATATATAAATACATACATGAATACATAAGTAAGTATAACCCCCAACGAGGCACCCATATTACTTTTATATAAGAAGTCCGAGAAAGGAAAAAGAAAAAGACGCTTTACTTTAAAAATTAGAGCGCTATAGTTGTAGACAACGAACGGAGCCCTGCAGTACAGCGGGGCCGGCCGTTTGGGGACGGTTTTGTTTTGGCGGGCTGGATACCCAGATAACCGGTGCGCGCCCGCGCCGGATAACCTGCCAAGGCAAACCCGTCTCCAACCGGAAGCTCTAGAACACGAAAGTGAGGACTTGATGGCACAGTATCAGCTGCCCCGTGACTTCTTCTTTGGCGCCGCTATGTCCGGCCCGCAGACTGAGGGCCAGTGGAACCAGGGCGGCAAGCTCGAGAACCTGTGGGACACCTGGTCCATCCAGGATCTGGGTTCGTTCTACAACCGCGTTGGCTCTTATGCCGGCAATGACTTTATGGCTAAGTACCAGGAGGACCTTCGCATTATGAAGGACTTGGGCCTGGATACCTATCGCACTTCCATCCAGTGGAGTCGTCTGCTCGATGCCGACGGCAACCTTAATGAGGAGGGTGCCGCGTGGTACCACGAGCTGTTCCGTGCCTCTCGCGAGGCCGGCTTGGAGCCGTTCGTCAACCTGTACCACTTTGACATGCCCACCTACCTCTTTGACCGCGGCGGTTGGGAGAGCCGTGAGGTCGTCGAGGCTTACGCTCATTACGCCGAGGTTGCCTTCCGCGAATTTGGCCAGGAGATCAAGTACTGGTTTACCTTTAACGAGCCTATCGTCGAGCCCGAGCAGCGCTATCAGGAGGGCGTGTGGTTCCCGCGGCTCCACGACTATAGCCGCGCTCGCACCGTTCAGTATCACATCTCGCTGGCGCACGCGCTGGCCGTGGCCAACTACCGTCGCGCCTATGACGAGGGTGCCGTTCGCGCCGACGCCAAGATCGGCATGATCAACTGCTTTACCCCGGTCTACACCAAGGAGAACCCCAGCGAGGCGGACCTCGAGGCCGTGCGTATGACCAGCGGTATCAACAATCGCTGGTGGCTCGA
Source organism: Collinsella sp. (assembly GCA_019414555.1). GTDB lineage: Bacteria > Actinomycetota > Coriobacteriia > Coriobacteriales > Coriobacteriaceae > Collinsella. The sequence goes on along the minus strand of DXLT01000006.1, from coordinate 14,562 downwards.
TCTTATTACCAAGGGCGAGCTTCCCGCTGACGTGCTCGACAGCCTGGCCGAGGGCGGCGTTAGGCTCCCGTTCCGTGCCGGCGACCAAGAGATTCTCAAGCAGGGCGTTGTCGACTGGCTTGGTTGCAACTACTACCACCCCACGCGCGTCCAGGCTCCGGCGAGCAAGATCGACCAGTATGGCCTGCCGCACTTTGCCGACGAGTACGTGTGGCCCGACGCCGTTATGAACGAGAGCCGCGGCTGGGAGATCTACCCGCAGGGTCTCTACGACTTTGGCATGGACTGCGCCAAGAATTACCCTGATCTTGAGTGGTTCGTATCCGAGAACGGCATCGGCATCATGGACGAATACAAGAACCGTGATGCCGAGGGGACCATCCAGGACGACTACCGCGTCGACTTTGTGCGCCAGCACCTGGAGTGGGTCGCCAAGGCAATCGCCGAGGGCGCCAAATGCCGCGGATACCATTATTGGGCCGTCATCGATAACTGGTCTTGGGCCAATGCCTTTAAAAACCGTTACGGCTTTGTCGAGGTCGACCTTATGGACGGCTACAAGCGCCGCCTTAAGAAGTCGGCAGCTTGGCTCAAGCAGGTTGCAACGACCCACGTGGTTGACTAGCGACCAAGCAAGCGCCCAAACCGCGCGCCGCCGCGCGCAACACATGGCACATCTGGTGGCAGAGGGCGACAGACCACCGTGCGCATAGGAAAAGGCCGGATTTGAAAGTTAGGAGCAATCATGGCCAGTGACAACGGAAAGAGCTTCCTCGACAAGTTTGCCGAGGTCTCTGCGAAGGTGGGAAACCAGGTTCACTTGCGTTCCCTGCGCGATGCCTTCGCAACCATCACGCCGCTCTATATCCTTGCGGGTATCGCGGTTCTTATTAACAACGTCGTGTTCCCTCTGTTCCCGCTCGATGCGGCGGGCCTTGCCAACCTTCAGACCTGGGGCTCGGCAATTACGCTGGGCACCCTCAACGTCTCTGCCATCATCTTGGCTGGACTGATTGGCTACAGCCTCGCTAAGAACGAGCGCTTCGATAACCCGCTCGCTTGCGTGGTCGTCGCCATCTCCGCTTTCGTCATCATGATGCCGCAGCAGATCACCGCCACGCTTGCCGCCACGAGTCCGCTGCTCACCGACAAGATTACCTCTGCCGAGGTCACGGGCGCCCTTTCGACTGCCAACACCGGTACCAACGGTCTGTTCGCGGCCATTATCATCGCCCTGCTCTCCGTTACGCTCTTCATTAAGATTTCCGGCGTCGAGAAGCTCAAGGTCAAGCTGGGCGAGGGTGTGCCTCCCGCGGTCTCCAACTCCTTTAACGTCATGATCCCGATGCTGCTCAACCTCTCGATCTTCGCCATTGCCGCGGCTCTGCTCGCCGTGTTTGCCGGCACCGATCTGTGCACCATCATCTCCACGTGCATTTCCAACCCGCTCAAGAGCATCATGAACGCCGGTCCGTGGGCTGTTATCCTCATCTACACTCTTGCGAACCTGCTGTTCTGCGTCGGTATTCACCAGTCCACCATCTCTGGCGCTACCGTCGAGCCGATCCTGACCATGCTCATCGTCGACAACATGGCTACCTTTGCCGCCGGCGGCACCATCCAACCCGATCACTACATGAACATGCAGATCGTCAACAGCTTCGCCCTCATCGGCGGCTCGGGCTGCACCCTCATGCTCCTGCTCGATACCTTCCTGTTCTCCAAGAACAAGGCTTCCAAGACCGTTGCCAAGATGGCTATCATTCCTGGCCTGTTTAACATTAACGAGCCGGTCATCTACGGTTACCCCGTCGTGTACAACCTGCCGCTCATGATTCCGTTTGTGCTTCTTCCCGACCTGTTCATCGGCGTCACCTATGGCCTGACATGCGCGGGCATCATTAGCCCCTGCATCGCCCAGGTGCCTTGGACCATGCCTCCCGTCATCAACGCCCTGCTTGCCACGGGCTTTGACTGGCGCGCTGGCGTGTGGCAGGCCCTCGAGCTTGTCATCGGTATGGCTGTCTACCTGCCCTTTATGAGGATCTCCGAGAAGGCCATCGCCAAGCAGGAGGCCCTTGCCGAGCAGAACGCCTAAACGTTCGTTTTTCCTTCCACCGTTGCGGGCGCCGGTACGCGGTGCCGGTGCTCGCGGCTCTCCTCCTGCGTAAAGATGCAGGGGGTGGGTACAGTAGCCGCAAGGAATACAACCAGTTGTCGTCTGCGCGCCGCGCAGTTATAAGGAGGAAACCATGAAGAAGATCATGCTTTGCTGCAATGCCGGCATGTCCACGAGTCTGCTGGTCCAGAAGATGCAGGCCGAGGTCGCGAACCGCGGTCTGGACATCGAGGTCGAGGCTCGTCCCATGAATGAGGCCCACGATCACCTGGACGAGTGCGACATCCTGCTGCTCGGTCCGCAGATTGGCTACACCAAGGGCGATTTTGAGAAGGAGGCCGCCGGTCGTTTCCCGGTCGAGGTCATCAACATGGTCGATTACGGCCGCATGAACGCCGCCGGCATCATCGACCACTGCGTCAGTGTGATGGGCTAGGTGCAGCACATGGAGGATATGAATGAGCTGCAGATGACCTGCTTCGAGATCATCAGCTACGTCGGCACCGCCAAGAGCATGTATATCAATGCCGTGCAAAAGGCCAAGGAGGGCGATTTTGACGCCGCCGAGGAGCTTATCAAGCAGGGTGACGAGGCTTACAACGGTGGCCACGATGTCCACATGGGGCTCCTTAAAAAGGAGGCCAACGGCGAGCGTAGCGGCGAGGCCCCGCTGATTCTGCTGCATGCCGAGGACCAGATGGCAGGCACCGAGACCATGCGCGTCATGGCCACGGAGCTCATCGAGGTCCACAAGCAGCTGCAGGCTCGTAAGGCCTAGCTGGCGTTATCGCTGCGACGGATCGTGCGGTCCAACAGACAATTCAGTCCCTTTCACGGGCGCTGGGAGTTTTCCGTCTCCCGGCGCCTTTGTATTTGGCGAAGGCCTGCGCGACCTGTTGGGCGGGCCTTCGTGTTTTTCCAGATAAAACCTGCCAAAACAAACCTGTCCCTTTTTGGCAGGTTTTTGCCTGGGGAGCGGTACCATACAGGCAATGTTTAAACGAGAAAGGTGGGCTCCCATGGAACCTAAGCAGTACTACATCGGCATCGACGTCGGCGGCACTTCGGTTAAGGAGGGCCTGTTCGACGAGGACGGTAACCTGCTGGCCAAGGCCAGCGTGCCCACGCCTCCCATCGTTGACGCCGCGGGCTTTGCCGCGGTGACCGAGGCTATCGACCAGGTGGTCGCCAAGGCTCAGATTCCGCGTGCCTTTGTGGCGGGCATTGGCCTGGCCGTTCCGTGCCCCATCCCGGCATCGGGCGATGCCAAGGTCAAGGCCAACATTGCCATTAACCTGCCCGAGCTGAGAGTCGCCATTCAGGAGCACTGCCCCGACGCGGTCGTTAAGTACGAGAACGATGCCAACGCCGCTGCCATGGGCGAGGCCTGGCTCGGCTCTGCCAAGGGCGTGCAGAACGTGGTGATGGTCACCATCGGTACCGGCGTGGGCGGCGGCGTTATCGTTAACGGCGACGTAGTGTCGGGCGTTGTGGGCGCCGGCGGCGAGATTGGCCACATGTGCCTGAACCCGGCTGAGGAGCGCACTTGCGGCTGCGGCGGCCATGGCCATCTGGAGCAGTATTCCAGCGCCACCGGCGTGGTGAGCAACTACCTTGCCGAGTGCAAGAAGGCGGGCGTTGAGCCCATCGAGCTTACCGGCCCCTCCGATTCCAAGGACGTGTTCCAAGCCTGCCGCGAGGGCGACAAGCTCGCGCTTGCCGCGGCCGATACCATGGCCGACTATCTCGGCCGTGCCCTGGCGCTTGTTGCCAACGTGGTCGACCCCGAGATGTTCCTGATTGGTGGCGGCGCGTCCGCTTCGGCCGATGTCTACCTCGACAAGGTCCGCGAGCACTTTAAGCAGTACGCGCTTTCCGCCTCGCGCGAGACGCCCATTAAGGTCGCTTCGCTCGGAAACGACGCCGGCATCATCGGTGCCGCCTACGTAGCTCTGCGCGCCGCCGGTAAATAGCTGGTGCAAGGGGGACGGGTTAGTTTGCACCAACATGGTGCAAAGGGGGCAGACTTCGCCCCAACACTTGCCCCAAATTGCGCCGTGGCCCTTCCGTCTCAGAAGGCTCGGCGCCAGCGTGCTACCATAGCTACGTCCAAGTACACATATCAAGTGGAGGAAATCCATGGCAAACGTTCTTGTCTTTGGTCACCAGAATCCCGATAACGACGCCATCATGAGCGCCGTCGTCCTGTCCCAGCTGCTCAACCAGGTTGAGTATGCCGGCAACACCTATGAGGCCTGCGCCCTTGGTCAGCTTCCGGCAGAGTCCGCCAAGCTGCTTGCCGACGCCGGCATCGCCGAGCCCCGCGTGATCGAGTCCGTCGAGGCCGGTCAGCTCGTCGTCCTCACCGACCACAACGAGTCCGCCCAGTCCGTCGCCGGTCTTAAGGATGCCACGGTCTTTGGCGTTGTCGACCATCACCGCATCGGCGACTTCGAGACCGCCGGCCCGCTGCACTACATCTGCCTGCCTTGGGGCTCCAGCTGCACCATCGTCACCAAGCTCGCCGACGTGCTCGGCGTTGAGCTTTCCGACGTCCAGGCCAAGCTGCTGCTCTCGGCCATGATGACCGATACGCTCATGCTCAAGAGCCCCACCACCACCGCCGTCGACCGCGTCGTCGCCGCCAAGCTCGGCGAGCAGGTGGGCGTCGACCCGGTCAAGTTTGGCATGGAGGTCTTCCTTACCCGTCCGTCCGGCTCCTTCACCGCAGCCGAGATGGTCGGCAACGACATCAAGATGTTCGAGCCCGCCGGCAAGAAGCTGCTCATCGGCCAGTACGAGACCGTCGACAAGAGCCGCGCGCTCGGCATGATCGATGAGATTCGCGAGGCCATGCGTGCCTACGCCGCCGAGAAGGGTGCTGACGGCATTGTCCTGTGCATCACCGACATCATGGAGGAGGGCTCGCAGGTCCTGCTCGAGGGCGAGACCGAGGCTGCTCAGAAGGGCCTGGGCATTGCCGACGAGCACGACGGCGTCTGGATGCCGGGCGTCCTCTCCCGTAAGAAGCAGGTCGCTGCCCCCATCATGGCCGCCTGCTAGGTTTAGTTGACCAAATGCCACGACCGGATCGCGGACGCCCCGCGCTCCGGTCGTTTTTTTGTGCACGGCGCCGCGTCGTCTCTTGGACAGGCGTGTCCGTGCCGTTGAGCAAATAATGTTCAACCTGTGGTTCCGCTTTTCGGCCACGCCTGCGTGCTTGTCGTGCAGGGTAGGCTAGATGCAAGCGTAATACGTTAGAGCGCGGCGCCGCCACTTGGGCGGGCCGTGCTTTTTTAAGACGGGAGCTTTCCCGTGAAAGGAGCCGCCCATGGCAGCACCCGAGCAGCTGTTCAACGTTCGTGAGCGCAAGCGCTTTGAACGTCACGACATTTGGGAGCGTATCGCCGAGAACGGCACGATTTCCGCCGCCGTCATGGTCTTCGCCGCCATCGCCGCCGTCATTTGCGCCAATACCGATGTCTACGAGGCCATCCATCACTTTTTGGAGACCCCGCTGTATGTGGGTCTGGGCAATCTTACGGCCGGTCTCACCGTTGAGCTTTTCGTCAACGACTTCCTCATGGCGATTTTCTTTTTGTTGGTGGGCATTGAGCTTAAGTACGAGATGACGGTCGGCGAGCTCAAGAATCCGCGTCAGGCCATGCTTCCCATGCTGGCGGCCGTGGGCGGCGTCGTCGTTCCCGCCTGCATCTACCTGATCTTTAACCATGCCGGCGCCCGCAACGGTTGGGCCATCCCCATGGCAACCGATATTGCCTTTGCGCTGGGCGTGCTGTCGCTTTTGGGCAATCGCGTGCCCAACGGCGTGCGCGTGTTCTTCTCGACGCTCGCCATCGCCGACGACCTCATCTCCATCGCCGCCATCGCCATCTTCTACGGTCAGAGCCCCAATCCGTTTTGGTTGGGCGCCGCCGCGCTGGTGACCTGTGCGCTCGTGTGGCTCAACAAGACGCAGCACTACCGCCTCGCCCCGTACTCGGTGCTGGGCCTGCTGCTGTGGTTCTGCATGTTCAAGAGCGGCGTGCATGCCACGCTTGCTGGCGTCATCTTGGCCTTTACCATCCCGGCCAAGTGCGGTGTTAAGCTCGACAGCCTTACCGATTGGCTGGGCGAGTGTCTGCCGTTGCTCGATGACCGCTACGACGACGAGGCGCACATCCTGGGCCAGCACGACTTTACCGTCTCGACCACCAGGGTCGAGCGCGTCATGCACCGTGTGACCCCGCCGCTCATCCGCATGGAGCGTCTGATCTCCACGCCGGTCAACTTTGTCATCCTGCCGATCTTTGCGTTTGTCAACGCGCAGGTTCGCCTGGTGGGCGTGGACATGAGCACACTGCTTACCGACCCGGTGACGCTCGGTGTGTACTTTGGCATGCTGCTGGGCAAGCCGATCGGTATCTTTGGCATGACGTTTGCCCTGGTTAAGCTTAGGGCCTGCGAGCTGCCGCACAATGTCAACTGGCACATGATTGCCGGCGTGGGCATTCTGGGCGGTATCGGCTTTACCATGTCGATCCTCATCAGCGGCCTCGCCTTCCCGACGGCCCAGTTTGAGGTCCTGGCTGCCAAGGCCGCTATTCTTGCCGGTTCGGTCACCGCTGCCGTGCTCGGCATGATCTACATGAGCGTGGTCTGCAAACACCCCGCGCCCAAAGACGAGTAAAAGCACATGCAAGTTTGTGCAAGTTTAAAAACGCCGCCTGTGAACACCATCACAGGCGGCGTTTTAGTCATTGGGTAGCCATTGGGGACGTTCTTAAATGACTAGTCACCGGGGACAGTCTTGCGGAGTCGGCACTTGGGGACGTTCCTTATGTGCCGGCAGTTTGGGACAGTCCTTTTCCCCTGCAAAGAGCGCGCCTAGTGACTACTCATTTAAGTCTGTCCCCAATGAGTGGTTTTATTCCACGGTGCCGTAGATGGCGCCCCAGCCATGGGCGGCAAGGGCGGAGTTGAGCTGGTCGCAAAGTGACTGGCGGTCGTAATAGCCGGGCGGTAGCAGGTTGACGATTTCCATGAGATCGGGCGCCAAGTCCAAGATCTCGGCCTGAACGATGAGATCGAGGCGGTCGATGGCGTGGCGGTCGTAAAACAGCCCGTCGACCAGGCGCTGTAGGTCGCCGAATTCCTCGGCCCTAAACGAACCGTATTCCATAGTGCCTCCTTGGGCGCCCCACGCTGGCATGCGCGGCGATGTCGTAATTCATTGCGATGGACTTAATCTATCACGGCTTCATACCGTTGCGGCGGTGGCGGTCTATACTTAGACGAACTGCAACGTACCGCTTCGCGAAAGGTCGCACCCATGCAGACGATCTACCAGAAGATGGAAACCACCGAACTCGATGCCGCCATCGAGGCGCTCAAAGCCGAGGTCGCCGAGGTCAAGGCCAAGGGCCTGGCGCTCGATATGGCCCGCGGCAAGCCGTCGCCCTCCCAGGTGGACATCTCTCGACCCATGCTCGATATCCTCAACGCCGATGCCGATCTGCACGACGGCAGCGTCGACTGCTCCAACTACGGCTGCTTCGAGGGTATTCCCTCGGCACGCAAGTTGGCAGGGGAGTTCCTGGGCTGCCCCGCCGAGCAGACGCTCGTGCTGGGTTCGTCGAGCCTTTTGATCGAGCATGACATCGCCGGCATGTTCTGGCGCTGTGGCTCGTGCGGCAGCGAGCCCTGGGACGCCTACGAGGCCGCGCACGACGGCAAGAAGGTCAAGTTCCTGTGCCCCGTTCCCGGTTACGATCGCCACTTTGGCATCACCGCCGACCTGGGTATCGAGAACGTCCCCGTCGCGATGACCGACAACGGCCCCGACATGGACGAGATCGAGCGCCTCGTTGCCGCCGACGATTCCATCAAGGGTATCTGGTGCGTGCCCAAGTATTCCAACCCCACGGGCATCACTTTTAGCGAGGACACCGTGCGCCGCCTGGTCGAGATGCCCACGGCCGCGCCCGATTTCCGCATCTTCTGGGACAACGCCTACTGCGTGCACGACCTGTACGACGAGACCGACGAGCTCGCAAACATCTTTGACCTCGCTCGCGCGGCGGGCACCGAGGATCGCGTGGTGGCCTTTGCCTCGACGTCAAAGATCACCTTCCCGGGCGCCGGCATCGGCTTTATCGGTGCGAGCCCCGCGGTTATCGCCGAGTTCTCCAAGCGCCTGAAGGCCGGCCTCATCAGCGCCGACAAGCTCAACCAGCTGCGTCACGTGCGCTTCCTTCCCACCATCGAGGCGGTCAAGGAGCACATGAAAAAGCACGCCGAGTTCCTGCGCCCGCGCTTTGAGGCCGTTGAGCGCAAGCTCACCGAGGGTCTGGGCGATACGGGTTGCGCCACTTGGACGCATCCCCGCGGCGGCTACTTTGTGAGCTTCGATGGTCCCGAGGGCTCGGCCCAAAAGGTCGCCGCGCTTTGTGCCGACCTGGGCGTCAAGCTTACGCCGGCTGGTGCCACCTGGCCCTATGGCAAGGATCCGCGCGACACCAACATCCGCATCGCGCCGAGCTATCCCACGGTCGAGGACCTGGAGGCCGCGCTCGATGTGCTGGTGCTGGCCGTCAAGCTCGTCGCTGCCGAGCTTGCGCGTGCCGAGCGCGCCTAACGCGCGGCTTCCCGTACTATCCGCACTTTCGATACGTAAAGGAGCGTATACATGGATTTGGGTATTTCCACCAACCCCACGCCAGAGCTCTACACCATTAAGGTAACCGGCGAGATCGATATCTCTAACGCCGATAGCCTGCGCAATGCCATCGACCTGGCGCTCGAGCAGCCCACCGAGGCCGTTGAGCTCGATTTTGCCCAGGTGAGCTACATCGATTCGACGGGCATTGGCGTGCTCGTGGGCGCCGCACACCACGCGGTCGACCACGGCAAGCGCTTTAGCTGCACCAATGTGCAGCCTCCGGTGATGCGCGTGGTTCAGCTGTTGGGTGTCGACCAGGAGATTTCGATCACCGCTGCATAATCTTTGCCCCCAAAAGGGCGTGCCTTATGGCATATGTTTGTGATGCGCTCGGACGTTTTGGCGTCCGGGCGCTATACTTGACCGAATGAATAGACGAGTTCCGGCCGAATGGCGCGGTGCGGGCTCGACTCACATCGAGCCTTGGAGGTATGTGTGTTTGGTATTGGAGAGGGTGAGCTCGCGATCATCGTGGTCTTCGGCTTTTTGCTGTTTGGCCCGGATAAGCTCCCGCAGATGGGCCGCACGATCGGCCGTGCCATCCGTCAGTTCCGCGAGACGCAGGAAAAGATGACGGCCGTTGTTCAGTCCGAGATTATCGATCCGGTAAGCGAGGCCGCGTCGGCGCCGGTCAAGCCCAAGAAGGCCGCTGCGACCGACGACGATTCCGATGCGGACGAGGAAGCCGCCGAGACGGCTGCGCCCGCCAAGAAGGAGACCTTTGCCGAGCGTCGCGCCCGTCTTGCTGCCGAGAAGGCTGCGAGCGAGGGTGCCACCGAGGGCGAAGGCGCTGCTGGGGAGGCCGAGGGTGCAGAGCCCGCCGGCGCTGTCGCTGCCGCCGCCGAGCCCGAGCCTGCCGCAGAGCCGGAGCCCGAGCCCGAGCCGGCAGAGCCCACGACGGCTGACCTCTACGCCCGTCGTCCCCGCAAGCGCAAAGCCGTTGTCGACCAGCTCGCCCGCGAGCTCGAGGCCGAGGACGACGCTGCTGCCACCGACGCCCCGAAGGGAGGCGATGAGTAATGCCTATCGGACCTGCGCGAATGCCGCTCTTCGATCACCTGGGAGAGCTCCGTCGCCGCCTGACCATCGTGGTCGTGTCGGTGTTTGCCGCCGCTATCGTGCTGTATTTCGCCACGCCTGTGGTGCTCGACATCCTGGAAGACCCCATCCGCTCTTTTGTGCCGGACGGTAAGTTCTACATCACTACCACGCTCGGTGGCTTTGGTTTGCGCTTTTCGCTGGCCATCAAGATGGCCGTGGTCATGTGCACGCCCATGATCATCTGGCAGATTCTGGCGTTTTTCCTGCCGGCGCTTCGCCCCAACGAGCGCAAGTGGGTCGTGCCCACGGTGCTCGCCTCGACGGTGCTGTTCTTCCTGGGCGCCATTTTCTGCTATTTCATCATCATTCCTGCGGGCTTTGAGTGGCTCATCGGCGAGACCTCGGCCGTCGCCACGGCGCTGCCCGATCTAGAGAACTACGTCAACATGGAGCTGCTCTTTATGATCGGCTTTGGCGTGGCGTTTGAGCTGCCGCTCATCATCTTCTACCTGTCCGTCTTCCACATCGTGTCCTACGCTGCTTTCCGCGGTGCCTGGCGTTATGTATACGTTGGCCTGCTCGTGGGTTCGGCCGTGATCACGCCCGACGGCTCGCCCGTCACCCTGGGCCTTATGTACGGTGCTCTGCTTTCGCTCTACGAGATCTCGCTCGCTATCGCCCGCGTGGTCATTACCGCGCGCGAGGGCAAAGAGGGCCTGTTCGTGAGCCGTCTGGACCTGTTCTCGGACGACGAGGACGACGAGGAGTAAAACGGTATGCACGAGGTTGGCATTGTCAACGGCATACTCGATACAGTGATTCGCGCGGCGCGTGGGGCGGGGGCCTCGCGCGCCGTTTTGGTGACGCTGCGTATCGGGGATATGACCGAGGTCGTGCGCGAGGCGCTCGGCTTTGCCTGGGAGACGTTTCGCGACGAGGACCCGCTCACGCGCGGCTGCGAGCTTGCTGTGGAGGAAGTCCATCCACAAAGCGAGTGCCTGGACTGCGGCGAGGTCTTTGAGCACGACCGCTTCCATTGCCGCTGTCCCCAGTGTGGCGGCGCCAACGTGCGTCTGCTGCACGGCCGCGAGCTCGACATCGCCAGTATCGAAATCGAGACCCCCGACGATTAACCCGCCAGCCACCTGGGGACAGGGTACAAAGGGGCTAAAGTAAGGAGCGCTAAGTATGGCCGAGAAAACGATTGATATCGCGTCGCCGATCCTGTCGCGCAACGAGCGCCTGGCAGATCAGCTGCGTCAGCGATTTAATGAGACAGGCACCTATGTGATCAATGTGCTGTCGAGCCCTGGCTCGGGCAAGACCACTACGATTCTGGGCACCAACGAGCGCCTGCGCGACAAGGCCGGCTTGCGCTGCGCCGTCATCGAGGGCGATATCGCCTCGGACGTCGACGCCATCACCATGAAGGAAGCCGGCATGCCCGCCATCCAAATCAACACGGGCGGCCTGTGCCACCTCGAGGGCAACATGATCATGGAGGCCGTTGACGCCTTCGACCAGGCTGTGGGTCTGGAAAACATCGACGTCATCTTTATCGAAAACGTGGGCAACCTGGTCTGCCCAGTCGACTTTGACCTGGGCGAGAACCTGTCTATCATGATCCTCTCGGTGCCCGAGGGCGACGACAAGCCCATCAAGTACCCGGGCATCTTCCAGCACGCCGGCGCACAGCTGCTCAACAAGGTCGATGTGGCCCCGGCTTTCGATTTTGACATGGATAGGTATACTAAGACACTCGATGACCTCAATCCGCAGGCGCCGCGGTTTGCCGTGAGCGCGCGCAAGGGCGAGGGCATGGATGCCTGGTGCGATTGGCTCATCGGGCAGATTGAGCAAGCAAGGGCGTAAGTCGGCCGCCATACGGGCGGGCGTAGCCGCAGAGATACGAGATAGGAGCCTCTTTTGAAGCTCATCATCGCCGAGAAAAACGACGCCGCGCGTCAGATTGCCGAGCGGCTGACCACGGGTAAGCCCAAAAAGGACAAGGTGTACAACACCGCCATCTACCGTTTTGAGTGGAAGGGCGAGGAGTGCGTGACCATCGGCCTTGCCGGTCACATCCTAGCGCCCGATTTTTGCGACAGCGTGCTGTTCGATAAAAAGCTGGGCTGGTATTCGGTCACCGAGGACGGCGAGATGCTGCCGGCCGACATACCCGATGGCCTGGCCCGTCCGCCCTACGACACCAAGCGCAAGCCGTTCCTTGCCGACGGTATCTCCATTAAGGGCTGGAAGCTCGAGAGCCTGCCCTACCTCACGTGGGCACCGGTCATTAAACTGCCGGCCGAGAAGGAACTCATTCGCTCGCTCAAGAACCTGGCTAAGAAGTCCGACAGTGTCATCATCGCCACGGACTTCGATCGCGAGGGCGAGCTGATCGGTTCGGACGCCCTCAACAAGGTGCGCGAGGTTGCGCCCGACCTGCCGGTCGCCCGCGCCCAGTATTCTTCGTTTACCAAGGCCGAGATCACGCAGGCCTTTGATAATCTCGTCTCGCTCGACCAGAACTTGGCCGACGCCGGCGAGAGCCGTCAGCACATCGACCTCATTTGGGGCGCGGTGCTCACGCGCTACCTGACGCTCGCCAAGTTTGGCGGCTTTGGCAACGTGCGTTCCGCCGGCCGCGTGCAGACGCCGACGCTCGCCCTGGTGGTCGAGCGCGAGCGCGAGCGCATGGCGTTTGTGCCCGAAGACTATTGGCAGATCCGTGGCATGGGCGCCGCGCAGGGCGCTGCCGAGGACGACCGCTTTAAGATCGCGCACAAGACGGCGCGTTTTACCGACAAGGATGCTGCCGAGACGGCGTACGGCCACGTTGACGGCGCTACGACGGCGACCGTTGCCGCGGTGACCAAGCGCTCGCGTAAGCAGCAGCCGCCCACGCCGTTTGCGACCACCTCGCTGCAGGCTGCCGCCGCGGCCGAGGGCATCTCGCCTGCGCGTACGATGCGCATCGCCGAGTCCCTCTACATGGCGGGCCTCATCAGCTACCCGCGTGTCGATAATACCGTGTACCCTGCGACGCTCGATCTGGGCGCCGTGGTGAGCGACCTTGCAAAGATCAACCCGGCGCTGGCGCCCGTGTGCAAAAAGGTGCTCGCCGGCCCCATGAAGCCCACGCGCGGCAAAGTCGAAACCACCGACCACCCGCCTATCTATCCCACGGGCGAGGGCGATCCGTCCGCGCTCGACGGTGGCCAGCGCAAGCTCTACGACCTCATCGCCCGTCGCTTCCTGGCAACGCTCATGGGTCCCGCGACCATCGAGAACACCAAGCTCGAGCTCGACGTCAATGGTGAGCCGTTCGTGGCCTCGGGCGATGTGCTCGTGACCCCGGGTTTCCGCGAGGCGTATCCGTATGGACTCAAGCGCGACGAGCAGATGCCGCCGCTGGAGCAGGGCGATACGGTCGACGTGTTCGACATTAAGCTCGAGGCCAAGCAGACCGAGCCGCCCGCACGCTACAGCCAGGGCAAGCTCGTGCAGGAGATGGAAAAGCGCGGCCTGGGCACCAAGTCCACGCGCGCGAGCATCATCGAGCGCCTGTACGCCGTGCGCTATCTCAAAAACGATCCCGTGGAGCCGAGCAAGCTGGGCATCGCCATCATCGATGCACTGTCGCAGTTTGCCCCGCGCATCACGAGCCCCGATATGACCAGCGAGCTCGATGGCGATATGACCCGCGTGGAGCGCGGCGAGGACACCGAAGAGCATGTCGTGACGCACTCGCGCGCGCTGCTGGCCGGTGTGCTCGACGAGCTGCTCAAGCATACGCAGGAACTGGGCGATGCTATCAGCGACGCCGTCACGGCCGATGCGCGCGTGGGCGCCTGCCCCAAGTGCGGCAAGGACTTGGTTATGAAGACGAGCGCCAAGACCCGCGGCAGCTTTATCGGCTGCATGGGCTGGCCCGACTGCGACGTGACCTATCCGGTGCCGAGCGGCGTCAAGGTGAGCCCGCTCGAGGGCGAGGCTGCTGTGTGCCCCGAATGCGGTGCGCCGCGCATTAAGTGCCAGCCGTTCCGCCAAAAGGCTTTCGAGATTTGCGTGAACCCCACATGCCCCACCAACTACGAGCCTGACCTTAAGGTGGGCGAGTGCAAGGTGTGCGCCGAGGCAGGACGCCATGGCGACCTGATCGCACACAAGAGCGAGAAGAGCGGCAAGCGCTTTATCCGCTGCACCAACTATGACGACTGCGGCGTGAGCTATCCGCTGCCGGCGCGTGGCAAGCTCGAGGCGACGGGCGAGACCTGTCCCGAGTGCGGCGCTCCCATCGTGGTGGTCAACACGGCGCGCGGTCCGTGGCGTATCTGCGTCAACATGGACTGCCCGACCAAGGAGAAGAAG
>DXLT01000006.1:0-297 GCA_019414555.1 Collinsella sp. | reverse complement strand
GGCCGCAAGACTGCGACCAAGGCGAGCACGGCAAAGAAGACGACGGCGGCAAAGAAGACGACGGCTAAGAAAGCTACTGCCGCCAAGAAGACGACCACGAAGAAGTCGACTACCAAAAAGACGACGGCCAAGAAGTCGACTACCAAAAAGACCGCTGCCGACAAGTAGCCGCACGGTCGAAACATCACTAAAAAACGAGCGAGGACCCCGCGATCCTCGCTCGTTTTTTTGACCGGCAGTTAGGGACGTTCCTTTTAATATGAGCAGGACATTGTCAAGAGGCAAAATCGGGCCTGG
>DXLT01000059.1:5125-7054 GCA_019414555.1 Collinsella sp. | reverse complement strand
CATGGCTGCCGTCTCCGCCGCTTGCATCGTTCCGCCGCTGATCACCACCTTCGCGGTCCTCGTGGGCAAGAAGTACTTCTCGCAGGAGGACCACGACGCGGGCATCGTCAACTTCATCCTGGGCTGCACCCACATCACCGAGGGCGCCATTCCGTTCATGACCAAGAACATCTGGCCCGTCATGCCCATCATGATGCTCGGTTCTTCCATCGCTTCCATCTTGACCATCTTCTTCAACGTTCACGATCCGGCGCCTCACGGCGGCTTCCTGGTCCTGCCCGTTGTCGAGAACGGTCCGCTGTGGGTCCTCGCGATCCTCATCGGCGCTGTGGTCGGTGGCATCCTGTTCGTGGCCTTCAAGAAGTACGACTTCGAGAAGAATCAGAAGGCCGCTCCTGTAGCCAGGTCCGTTGAGGCCCCCAAGGCCGCTGCCGTCGAGGCCCCCAAGGCCGAGGCTGCCGACTTCGTGAAGGTCGAGAATGTCTTTGTCGCCGAGGACTTCGCTTCTCGTGACGAGGCTCTGAGCTTCGTTTCCAACCAGGCTGTCAAGGCCGGTATCGCCAGCGACGCCGACGCCGTGATGAACGCCTTCCTGGCCCGCGAGGCCGAGGGCACCACGGGCATGATGGAGGGCTTCGCCATCCCGCATGCCAAGTCCGACGCCATTACCGAGGCTGCCGTCATCGTCGTCAAGGACGAGTCCGGTGTGACCGGTTGGGACACCATGGACGGCGCTCCCGTCAACGTGGCCATCGCGCTGCTCATCCCGGGTGCCCAGGCCGGCACCACGCACCTTAAGATCCTGTCCAAGGTCGCCGAGGCGCTCATGGACGAGGACTTCCGTGCCACCGTCAAGGGTTCCACCGACGCCGCCAAGATCGCCAAGACGATCAACGCCCGCTTGATCTAATCCCGCAGTTCGCGAATAACATCGCCCTCTGCACAAAAGGCGAGGACTCCACTAGGAGCCCCCGCCTTTTTCATCCCCAAATAAGTTGCGGTGAAATAGGGACTGTTTAAACGATTCAACCCATAATTCAGTCCCTATTTCACCGCAACTTATAAAAGGGCATAGAGGGGGCCGCCTGTCGAGTCCTTGTCGCGAACAGATCATCAGCCAGAATTCCGTTCGCACGATATCGCTCTGGACCGACCGAGTTTCCGCAGCTCGCCCGCCGGACGGGGCGATTAAGTTTGTCGCGAGTTCCGCACGCAAAGGAAAGCACTTAATGTGCTTTCCGTCTTGCGCAGGACTGTAGAGCAGCAAACTTAATCGTCCCGCCCGGCGGGCGAGCGCAGGGATACGACATCTGTCCAACAATTCGTGTGAAATACAATGAAAAACCGTTTGATGTGAGTTAATATAAACAACGTCGTGAATCTGACTCCTGCCACATGCATGACAGGGGTTAAACACAAAAAGGAGTCAATTATGGTTTCTGAGAAGGCTACCCTCGTTAATCCTCAGGGTCTGCACATGCGTCCGGCTGGTCTGTTCGCCTCCACCATGGGCAAGTACGCCTGTGACGTGACGGTCGTCACCCCCGAGAAGGAGGTCAACGGCAAGTCCCCGATGGCCCTCATGGCTGCTGGTATCCCCTGCGGCACCGAGGTCGAGGTCAAGTGCGACGGCGCTGACGAGGCCGAGGCTCTGGCTGCTGCCATCGAGCTCATCAAGAGCGGTCTTGGCGAGTAGAACTCAAACGGGTCGCATGTTGAACAACTAAGTTCATATTTGGGGGCGCAGTGACCTGTTGTAAGGTAGCTGCGCTCTTTTGTCATGGATATGGCAAAACGCTTTATCACATGACACGGAGAGAGGAATGGGAATGTATCAGGGAGTCAACGCTTCCGAGGGCATCGGTATCGGCACCGTCATGGTCGCCGTCGATCCCGACTTGACGTTTGAGCCGCACGAGGTTGCTGATT
>DXLT01000059.1:0-5115 GCA_019414555.1 Collinsella sp. | reverse complement strand
CAGAGAAGGAGCGCTATCAGTCCGCTCTTTCGGTCTTCTGCGAGAAGACCCAGGCTCAGGCCGACCACATGAAGGAGACGGTGGGCGAGGCCGAGGCCGAGATCATGAGCGGACACATTGTCCTGGCTCAGGACCCGGGCATGACCGACGCCATCAACGCCGCCATTGACGGCGGTACCTGCGCCGAGCAGGCGCTCATGGACACCTCGACCATGTTCGAGAACATGTTCCTGTCCATGGACGACGAGATGTTCCGTCTTCGCGCGGCTGACATCGCCGACATCCGCACCGGTATTCTGGCCGAGCTGCTGGGCAAGGAGGTCGTCGACCTCTCCGTCCTGCCCGAGAACACTGTCGTTGTCGTGCACGACCTCACGCCGTCCATGACCGCCACGATCGATAAGGCCCACGTTGCCGGTATCGTCACCGAGACCGGTGGCCGCACGTCGCACTCCGCGATCATTGCGCGCGCCCTCGAGATCCCGGCTGTCCTTTCGGTCTCCAACAGCTGCACCGCACTGCGCAACGGCATGACCGTTGTCGTCGACGGCGGCAAGGGTATCGTCGAGGCCGATCCCGACGAGGAGACGCTCGCTGCCTACACCGCCAAGGCCGAGGCCTTCGCTGCCGAGAAGGCAGCCCTCGAGGCCTTCCGTGGCAAGCCGTCCGTGACTGCTGATGGCATCAAGAAGATCATCGCCTGCAACATCGGTAACCCCGATGACGTGCCCAACGCGCTCGATCACGACGCCGAGGCTATCGGTCTGTTCCGCTCCGAGTTCCTGTTCATGGACTCTGCTGAGCTTCCTTCCGAGGAGGAGCAGTTCAACGCCTACCGTAAGGTCGCCAGCGCGCTCAAGGGTGCTCCGGTCATCATCCGCACGCTCGATGTGGGTGGCGACAAGGAGATTCCGTATCTGCATATGGTCAAGGAAGACAACCCCTTCATGGGCTTCCGCGCCGTGCGTTACTGCTTGGCCAATCCCGACCAGTACAAGGTCCAGCTCCGCGCTCTGCTGCGCGCTAGCGCCTTCGGTGACGTCAAGATCATGATCCCGCTCGTCACCTGCGTCGAGGAGGTCTTGGCTGTCAAGGAGCTCGTCGAGCAGTGCAAGGCCGAGCTGACCGAAGAGGGGCGCAAGTTCAACGAGAACATCGAGGTCGGCATCATGGTCGAGACGCCCGCCGCTTCGCTGCTCGCAGACCGTCTTGCCGAGGTCGCCGACTTCTTCTCCATCGGCACCAACGACCTGATCGGCTACACCATGTGCGCCGACCGTGGCAACGACACCATCTCCAACCTGTACCAGGTTTACTATCCCGCCGTGCTCCGCTCGCTCAAGAACATCATCGAGAGCGGCGTGAAGGCCGGCATCATGGTCGGTATGTGCGGCGAGGCCGCTGCCGATCCGCTGCTCGAGCCGCTGCTGATCAGCTGGGGCCTGGAGGAGTTCTCGATGAGTGCTCCGTCGATCCTGCGCGCCCGTAAGACCATCAGTCAGTGGACCAAGGCCGAGTGCGACGAGCTCGCCGAGAAGGCGCTCGCCTGCAACACCGCCGCCGAGGTCAAGGCACTGCTCGAGTCCGCAGCTCGCTAATTTGGTATCAGAGGTAACCGCGTGGTTGGAATGGGCCGGCCACGCGGCCCTCACATATACAGGGGGTACTGTAAATGTTCTACACGCTAACCGCTAACCCGGCTGTCGACATGACGGTTTCGAGCTCTCCGCTCGAGCCCGACGAGAACGTCCGCACCGGTTCGGCCAGCTACACGGCTAACGGCAAGGGCCTCGACGTGTCCTTCGCCTTTAAGAAGATGGGCGTCGACACCGTCGCGCTCGGCTTCTTCGCTGGCTTCACGGGCAAGTTCATCGTCGAGGAGGTCATGAACCTGGGTTGCCTCTGCCGCCCGGTCTGGACCGACGGTATCACGCGCATTAACACCTACGTCAACGATGGCCAGCACGAGTACGGCATCCTGAACCCCGGCGCCCCGATCACGCCGCAGCACCAGGAGGAGCTCTACAACATCCTGGACACCGCGGGCGATCTCGAGTGCCTGATCGTCTCCGGCTCCGTGCCTCCCAAAGCTACGCCCGACTTCCTGGCTCAGGTCATGGAGCACGCTCAGGCTCGTGGCGCTGACGTCGTCCTGGACCTGTCCTCCGACAAGCTCAAGGAGCTCGCTCACAAGAAGCCGCTGCTCATCAAGCCGAACCATCACGAGATGAAGGCCATCTTCGGCGTGCCGGTCGACACCGACGACGAGGTTCGTGTCGCCATGAAGATGGCTCACGACGCTGGCGTTCAGAACGTGCTGCTCACCCGTGGTAGCCGCGGCGACGCTTACTTCTCCAACGGCGAGGACATCTGGTACGCCAAGCGTGAGTTCAACATCAAGCTGGTCTCTTCCGTCTGCGCCGGCGACTGCACCCTCGCTGCGTTCCTGCACAAGTGGTACAGGGATCGCGACAACGTCGAGGAGGCCATGAAGCTCGCTATGGCCACCGGCGCCAACGTTGCCGAGTCCGTCGGCATTGGTGACTTCGGTCACGTCGACGAGTACAGCAAGCGCGTTGCTGTCCGCAAGCTCGATCGTCAGTAATCGAAACGCGACATATTCGTGCGCATGCGGCGCCCCGGTTTCGGCCGGGGCGCCTTTTTTGTTCCGCCATGGGGGAGAGGTGTCCTGCCGTACTTCATCGCTTCCACACCGTTCACCGAGTTGTCCTAGCCTTTTACCGATGCGTGGAATATACTTTCATTAACACGTTGCTTCGTGAAAGGAACATTCATGATTTACACGCTCACTGCTAATCCCGCCATTGATTACAACATCGCCTGCGACGGCCTTACTGCCAATACCGTCACGCGTACCCGCAATGCCGTCTACACGCCCAACGGCAAAGGCCTCAACGTCTCGTTTACGCTTGACCACTATGGTGTCGACACCACGATCCTGGGTTTCTTCGCCGGCTTCTCGGGTGAGTTTATCGTTAAGGGCGCCGAGGCCCTGGGCGTGCCCGTCAAGCCCGTGTGGACCGACGGTATTACGCGCGTCAATGTGTTCCTCAACGCCGGTCCCGACACCGAGTACAACATGGTCAATGCCGGTGCCGCCATCAATGAGGTCAACGAGCAGGAGATGTTTGAACTTATCGATTCGCTCGATGACATGACCTGCCTGGTCATCAGCGGCTCGCTGCCTCCCAACACTTCCGAGGGCTTCTTGGCCGAGGTCCTGCGTCGCGTGAAGGCAAAGGGCGCCGAGTTCGTGCTCGATATCTCGAGCCATCAGCTGGCAGACCTCATTGCTCTGGAGCCACTGCTGATCAAGCCCAATGACGACGAGCTGCTTGACATCTTTGGCATCAAGGTGAGCGGTGGTGGCGACGAGTCCGTCAAGGGCGCTATGGCCGAGCTGCACGCCAAGGGCGCCAAGAACGTGCTGCTGACCCTTGGTGGCGCCGGTGCGTACTTCTCCAACGGCGAGCATATCTGGTTTGCCAACCGCACCTTCGACGTCAAGCTGCTGTCGACTGTGTGCGCCGGCGATTCCTCGCTCGCTGCCTTCCTGTCCGTGTGGCACGACGCCCCCGAGCGCGTCGAGGACGCCCTGCGCCTTTCGATGGCCACTGGCGCCAACGTGGTCGAGTGCCCCGGTCTGGGTGATTTTGCCAAGGTGGACGAATATAAGAAGCACATCGAGGTTCGCCAGGTCTGCTAGTTCCGGCACCTTGTCTGAATAGTTTGATTATTTCGCATCCGTCTTAGACTAGGACGGATGCGTTTTTGTTTATCGGACTTGCGTGTGCAGTGGAGGCTGTTTCTTGCTAGACTTCTTGCAGACGCAATCGATAGCCAATTTGATAGTCGCAGGAGGCCATAGGCATGTGCAATGTTTCGCTCAACGGTACTCAACCGTCCGATGCGTCCCTGCGCGTCCTGCGCGCGCTTGAGGCGGCTGGTCTTGAGGCTTGGTACGTGGGCGGTTGGGTGCGCGACGCCCTGATGGGGTACCCCAGCCACGATGTTGATATGTGCTGTAGCGGCCTGTGGCAGGAGTCCAAAGCGGCGCTCGAGGCCGCCGGCATCGCGGTTGTGGAGTCGGGCATTAAATTTGGCGGAATCACGGCTATTTCCGATGGCGAGCGTATCGAGGTCACCACGTACCGTCTGGATGGCTTTTACACCGATGGTCGCCATCCCCAGAGTGTGGAGCGTGCCGCCTCGCTCGAGGACGATCTGGCGCGCCGCGACTTTACCGTCAATGCCATGGCCTGGCATCCCGAGCGCGGGCTTGTCGACCGCTACGACGGCCAGGGTGACTTGGAGCGCAAGCTGATTCGCGCTGTCGGCGATCCCAAGCGTCGCTTTAACGAGGACGCCCTGCGCATGCTGCGTGCGGTGCGCTTTGCCTGCCGTCTGGACTTTATGATTGAGCCCGAGACCAAGCGTGCGCTTGCCGAGTGCGCGCCGCTGCTCGAAGCCGTGGCGCGTGAGCGTGTGGGTATTGAGCTCGAGGGCATTCTTTCGACCGGTCATGGGGGAGACGCGATGCTCCGCTATCCCGAGCTCATCTGCGCCGCCGTGCCCGAGTTGGCAGCGGGTCGCGGGTTTGATCAGCGCAGTGTCTATCATGCGTTTAACGTCTACGTGCATATTGCCCGTGTGCTGACGGTGGCGGGGGAGCTCGCGCTGTGTGACGGCGTCGCGCCCTCGTCGAGCCTTATGTGGGCGGCGTTTTTGCACGATGTGTCCAAGCCCGAGTGCTTCACGGTCGACCATGCCGGTAGCGGACACTTCTACGGTCATCCCGAGCTCGGCGCCAAGAAGCCGCGCGTCATTATGGATCGCCTGGCGCTCTCGCACGACTTGGTGCGCGACGTGTGCCTGCTCATCAAATACCATGACAAGCCGCTGCGCCCCGAGCGCTCCTGTCTGCTCAATATGATGCGCGCGCTTTCGGGTGAGGGCGTCGACACGGCCCGCCTGATTGACGAGCTCATGGACCTTAAGCGTGCCGACACACTTGGCAAGGCCCCGTCGTGCTTCTATTACGTTGAGACGATTGAGGAGATGCGCGCGCTGGCGCACGAGCTGCTGAAGGCAGGG
>DXLT01000058.1:4207-7065 GCA_019414555.1 Collinsella sp. | reverse complement strand
GACATCGCCCTCGAGCTTAAGCCAATTGCTCATAGGAACTTCCCTTCTTGTGCCTCCCGGTGGGTCGCTCCCATTAACCGACCCACGTGGTTTTCGCTGGTTATCGTATGCTTTGCATTTGCGCAGGTGAATTGCATATTTGTTAGAATGTCGTTAACCGTAGGTTTACACTGTGCGATGCAGTTTATTCTCAATTGAGCGCGTGACCTGCGAAAACAACCCCCTGTGGCGCCATGCGTTCACAGACGCGAAAACGGGAGATTGACGTGTACGATCGACGACTTGAGGCCATATCGGCCGCCGCGGAGCTGGGAAGCTTCTCGCGTGCGGCGGCAAAATTGCGCGTGTCGACTCCGGCGCTCGTCAAGCAGGTGTCGGGTTTCGAGGCCGAGTTCGGCATCACGCTGTTCGAACGCTCGCACTCGGGCGTCAAGGTGACGCCGGCGGGCGCTCTGCTGGTGGACGACGCGCGCTCGATCATGCGCCAGTCCGAGGATGCGTTGCGACGCGCCCGACGCGCGGCGGGTGATGGCGGTGCCGTGCGCCTGGGCGTGTCGATGATGTGCCCGGGGCGCCAGACGCTTTCGATGTGGACGGGTGTGCACGAGCTGGAACCGTCGCTGCGATTTGAGATCGTGCCGGTGAGCGACCTCTATGACGAGCGCGAGACCGTCATGCGCAGCTTGGGCCGCGAGGTCGATGTAGTGCAGTCGAGTTTTTCGACCCCACGCTGGGGCGACACCTGCCAAAAGCTCCGCATTGTCAACGTGCCGTTTTATATCGACCTGCCGCGCACGAGCCCGCTGGCGCGCAAAAATCGCATCACGGTCGCCGACTTGGAAGGCATGCGCCTGTGCGTGCTCCGTCACGGCAACGATGCCATGGACAGCCTGCGTATCGACCTGTTAGCAGACGGCGGCGTGGACGTGATCGACGTGGATAGCTTCGACTTTGCGCTCTTTAACGAGGCGGAGGAAAAGGGCGACGCGGTACTCACCTGCGGAGCGTGGTCGGGGGTGCACCCGGCCTTTGTGGGCGTGCCGTTCCTGTGCGGTCGCGAAGTACCGGTCTTTCTGCACTACCCGCTCGAGCCCGCCCTCCAAGTCCAAAAATTCGTCAACGCCATGGCCCAACTCCTCAAATAGCTATCGTGTCGATGATTCTTTAATCCCCGTCCTAGAAAAATCATCTGGTAGAGTTGACTTCACGTGAATTTCAGCACACTGCGTGCTACTTGCTTTTTTGTCATTTAGGGGATTGAACTTGTGAATACTTCTGTTGCCAAGAAGGCCAGCCAGGCGGTGCGCCTGCTCATGATGGTGCTCACGGCAGTTCTCATCTTCTTCTTCATCAATGTCATGCTGCTCGTCTCCGATATCCAGGGCACGGCGCGCGTGGTCAACTACGCCGGTCTGGTGCGCGGTACCACGCAGCGAATCGTTAAGCTCGAGGATGCGGGCCAGCCTCAAGATGACCTGCTCAAAGCCGTGGATTCATACATCAACGGTTTGCGTTACGGAAGTGACGACCTCAACCTCGTCCGTCTCGACGACGATGAGTATCAGGCAAAGATGACCGAGCTTGCAAACTATTTTGATGAGCTTTGCGCCGAGATCGTCCGCGTGCGCGAAGTCGGCTACGAGAACACTGACATTATCGCCATGAGCGAGGAGTTCTTTGGCATTTGCGACGATGCTACGCGACTCGCAGAGGACTACTCTCAGGAGAAGGCGTCGGCGCTCAACTATCTCGAGGGCCTGGTGATCATCGACATCATGGGCTTGGTGACGACCTTTGCGGTCGAGCTTGTTCGCGCGGTGCGAACTGCCGCGCTCAATCGCGAACTGCAGAGCAAAGTCTATCTCGACGAAGCCACGGGACTGCCCAACAAGAACAAGTGCGAGGAGATCTTGGGGCAGGAGCAGCCCGTTTCCGCTGAAGCGCCCGTTGCGCTGTGCGTCTTCGATCTTAACAATCTGCATACGGTCAATAACACCTTTGGCCACGAGAAGGGTGACGAATACATCCGTTCTTTTGCCCGGCAGCTGGGGCGCGTGGCGTCCGAGACTTGCTTTGTGGGCCGCGACGGCGGCGATGAGTTTATCGCGGTGCTGTGGGATGCCGATCGGGCTGCCGTGGAGTCCTGTCTCGCTCAGGTTCGTGCGAACGTGAACGAGTATTCCGGGGCCCACCCCGACATGCCTATCAGCTATGCGGTGGGCTACGCGCTTTCCAGTGATTTTGACGAGCCGCCTACCATGCGTGAACTCTTTTCCCAGGCCGACAAAAACATGTACATCGACAAGAACCGCGTAAAGACAGCCGAGGCAGCCGGGCCGCAACGCGAGGAACGGTAAGCCCGTAATAGAAGGTATAGAAAAGCCTCCGCGGCTCGTGTGGCTGCGGAGGCTTTATTCGTTGCGGCGCATCGTGTTTGGGTCGTTGAGATGAGTCGATTTACCGCGAAAGAGGAGGGCATTGATTAGGGTCGTGCCCGACGAATGAGCGGCAAATCGGCCATCTCGGCGAGCCGAACTACTCCAGCTCAAACGCTCCGGTATAGAGCTGATAGTAGTATCCGCGCTTGGCGATCAGCTCGTCGTGGTTACCGCGCTCGATAATGCGGCCGTGGTCCAGACAGATGATCGCGTCGGAGTTGCGCACGGTGGACAGGCGGTGTGCGATGACAAACGTCGTGCGGCCCTCCATGAGCTTGTCCATACCCGCTTGCACGATAGCCTCGGTGCGGGTGTCGATGCTCGATGTGGCCTCGTCCAGAATCATTGCCGGCGGATCGGCGACGGCGGCGCGTGCGATCGAAATCAGCTGTCGCAGGGCCAGCGCCAGCTGATTTCGAT
>DXLT01000058.1:0-4197 GCA_019414555.1 Collinsella sp. | reverse complement strand
CCGTTACCGGTGAGCATGGTGTCGTAGCCGTCGGGCAGGCGGGTGATAAAGTCGTCAGCGCCCGCGAGCTTGGCAGCCGCGATGCACTCCTCGTCGGTGGCATCCAGGTTGCCGTAGCGGATGTTATCCATCACGGTGCCGGTGAACAGGTTCACGTCCTGCAACACGACGCCCAGCGAGCGGCGCAGATCGGCCTTGCGGATCTTGTTGACGTTGATGCCGTCGTAGCGGATCTTGCCATCGGCGATGTCATAGAAGCGGTTGATGAGGTTGGTGATGGTCGTCTTGCCGGCACCGGTGGCGCCGACAAACGCGACCTTCTGGCCCGGCTTGGCAAACACGGACACGCCGTGCAGCACCTCGTGGTCGGGCGTGTAGCCAAAGTCGACGTTGTCCATGACCAGGTCGCCGCGCAGCGGTACGTACTCGATCTCGCCGGTTGCGCGGTGCGGATGTTTCCATGCCCACATGCCGGTGTGGTGGTCGGCCTCCTCGAACTCCCAGGTGTCGGGGTTCACCTGCGCGTTGACGAGCGTCACGTAGCCTTCGTCGGCCTCGGGCTCCTCGTCGATGAGCTCAAAGATGCGGTCGGCGCCGGCGAGGCCCATGACCACGGCGTTGATCTGCTGCGAGATCTGACCGATCTGTCCGCAGAACTGCTTGGTCATGTTGAGGAACGGCACCACGACGGCGATGGACAGCGCCATGCCCGAGATGCTCAGGTTGGGCACGCCCAGCGCCAGGAAAATGCCGCCGGCAAGGGCCACCAGCACGTAGAGCAGGTTACCCAGGTTCATAAGGATAGGCATGAGGATGTTGGCGTACATGTTGGCCTTCTGGGAAACCTCGAAGAGCTTTTCGTTGCGCTCGTCAAAATCGGCCTCGGCGGCAGACTCGTGGCAGAATGCCTTGACGACCTTCTGGCCGTTCATGACTTCCTCGATATGGCCCTCGACCACGCCGAGCTCGGACTGCTGCGCAATAAAGAAACGCGCGGAGTTGGAGCCGAGCAGCTTGGTCATAAAGGTCATAAAGGCGACGCCGGCCACAATGACCAGGCACATCCACACGCTGTAGTACAGCATGATAAAGAACACCGTGACGATGACGATGGTCGTCATGAGCAGGTTGGGCAGCGACTGACTGATCATCTGGCGCAGCGTGTCGATGTCGTTGGTGTAGTGGCTCATGATGTCGCCGCGCTGGTGCGTGTCGAAGTAGCGAATTGGCAGGTCCTGCATGCGGTTGAACATCTTCTCGCGCAGCTTCTCGAGCGAGCCCTGCGTGACGATGGCCATGGCGCGGTTCCAGAACAGCGAGGACAGGATGCCGACGCCGTAGATGCAGGCGAGGGTGGTCACGAGCTGTGCGATCTTGGGCTGTGCGGCTTCCCAATCGCCCGACTGCCACGATTCGCTAATAATCTGCAGAGCGCTCTGAAGGAAGGTCGCGCCGATGGAGTTGATGATGGCGCAGAGTACCACGCCGACGACGACGAGGGGCAAAAGCACGGGGTAGAAGCCAAAGAGCGTCTTGATGAGGCGCGACATGGTGCCACCCTTGCGGTTGAGCGCGCGCTCAGCGGTCGTTGCCTTACTCATGTGCCTCGCCTCCTTCCTGGGTCTGAGCTTGCGTTACGGATGCCTCGGTGTCGGCCTCGACGGCCCCTTCGCCCTCGGCAGACATCTTGTTTTGCGAGGTAAAAGTCTCGCGGTAGATCTCGCTCGTCTTAAGCAGCTCGTCGTGGTTACCGATCTGCGCGATGCGGCCGCCCTCCATGACGATGATGCGGTCTGCGTCCTGCACGGAGCTGATGCGCTGGGCGATGATGAGCTTGGTCGTGTTGGGCAGATAGCTTGCCAACCCTGCGCGAATCTTGGCGTCGGTCTTGGTGTCGACGGCGCTGGTGGAGTCGTCCAGGATCAAGATCTTGGGGCGACGCAGCAGGGCGCGCGCAATGCACAGGCGCTGCTTCTGACCGCCGGAAACATTGGAGCCGCCCTGTTCGATCCAGGTGTCATAGCCCTTGGGGAAGCCATCGACAAACTCATCGGCGCAGGCCAGACGTGCCGCCTCGCGGACTTCCTCGTCGGTGGCGTTCGGGTTGCCCCAGCGCAGGTTCTCGGCAATGGTGCCGCTAAACAGCACGTTTTTCTGTAGCACCATGGCCACCTGGTGGCGCAGGGCGTCCAAGTCGTAGTCGCGCACGTCCATGCCGCCCACGCGCACGGTGCCCTCGGTGGCGTCGTACAGGCGGGCGATGAGGTTAACGAGCGTGGACTTGGCCGAGCCGGTACCGCCGATGATGCCGATGGTTTCGCCGCTCTTAATGTGCAGGTCGATATCGTCGAGCGCCTGGCGCTTTGCATGCGCGGAATACTTAAAGCTCACGTGGTCAAAGTCGATGGAACCGTCGGCAACCTCGAGCACGGGCTCGGCGGGATCGGCGATCGTGGGCTCGGCGGCCAGCACCTCGGTAATGCGGTGCGCCGATTCGTCGGCCATGGTCACCATGACAAAGATCATCGACAGCTGCATCAGGCTCATGAGGATCGCGAAGCCATAGGTAAAGATCGAGGAGAGCTGGCCCACGTCGAACAGCGTGCCCTGGCTCGTGATGATGAGCTTGGATCCCAGGTAGATGATGACGACAAACGCGCCGTTGACGCAGATGTTCATCATGGGGTTGTTAAAGGCGAGCAGCTTCTCGGCGCGGGTGAAGTCCATCTGGACGTCGCGTGCGGCGGTCGCGAATTTCTCCTTCTCAAAGTCTTCGCGCACGTAGCTCTTAACCACGCGCATGCCGGTGACGTTTTCCTCGACGGACTCGTTAAGGGCATCGTACTTGTGGAACACGCGCGAGAAGATGGGGCGCACCTTAAAGATGATAAAGAACAGCCCAAAGCCCAGCAGCGGAATGATGACCAGGTAGACCATGGCAACGCTGCCGCCCATGATAAACGCCATGGTAAAGGCGAAGATCAATACCAGCGGCGCGCGCACGGCGATACGGATGATCATCATAAAGGCCTGCTGCACGTTGTTGATATCGGTGGTCAGGCGCGTGACGAGCGAGGAGCTCGAGAACTCATCGATGTTGGCAAAGCTGAACGTCTGGATCTTGTAGAACAGGTCGTGACGCAGGTTCTTGGCGAAGCCGCAGCTCGCATGGCTGCAGGTGACGCCGGCGGCGGCACCAAAAGCAAGCGACGTCAGCGCGATGAGCACCAAAAAGCCCGCGGTGGGAAGCATCTCGGCTACGGTGGCGCCGTCTTTGATGGCGTCGATCAGGTTGGCGGTAATAAATGGAATCAGCATCTCGCAGAGCACCTCGCCAAGCACGAGCAATGGCGTGGCAACAGCGACTTTCATATAGTCGCGGATGCTGCCCATGAGGGTTTTAATCATCCAGTTCCTCCCAGGTTACACGGATTTTCTCGAGCATTTCGGCGAGCTGCTCGCGCTCGTCGTGAGTGAGGGCACTAAAGGCCCGTTCTCTAAAGCGGATGCGGGCCGCCTGGTCGATGCGGGCGTTTTCCCGGCCGGTTTCGGTCAGGCGAATGGTGAGCTGCCGTCGATCCTTGGGGTTACGGCTGCGCTCGATGAGACCGTTGACCTCGAGCTTGGACAGGATCTCGGAAAGCGACCCCGGCTTGAGGTCAAAGTGCATGCCGAGTTCCTGCTGCGACATCTCGCCGCCGGGCTGCTTGGCCAGCAGGCAGATGATGGGCGCCTTGCCGGATACGCCTCCGCCATGAAAGTGCATGTAATGGCCGCAAAAGCCCAGACCGCACAGGATGCGCTTGGCGAGTTTGTCTTCGGCACTGACCGCTTCGGGTACATCCGCCGGCTGTGACGGGTCGCCGCCGGGCTCGTGCGAACAAAGGTTAAGAGGTTCATCGCACATGAATTAGTGTTGCTCCTTTCTTTAGTTAGGTAGTGGAATTGTTTTGTGCCTAACCAATCTAGGAGCATGAGAAATGAATGTCAAGGTACCAAACTAGTGGTTGCGCGGTTTTGCCAAACCGCGCAACGGCTCGACGCTGCAAACCCGCCAGAGCGGCAATCTGCCTTTCAACTTCGGCGGCATGACCAGAAGGTCAATGCCGCCTCGTTTCAAGGCACCTTGCTCACTCTGGCGAGTTTTCGCTCATATGACCCAATCCGCTGTCAAGAGCCACAATGGCCCCGCCGACC
>DXLT01000057.1:4978-7143 GCA_019414555.1 Collinsella sp. | reverse complement strand
ATCGCGGCGACGCTGCCGACGAGGCGCTTGACGATGAGCAGCGCGCGTGGGCACTCCAGAATCGATATCGCCTGCTCAGCCAGATGGAGGGCTACTGTAATACCACCGGCTGTCTGCGCGAATACATGCTGCGCTACTTTGGCGACGAGGCCGCGGCCGAGCATGCTGCTGCGGCTGGTGCGGGCGCCACCGCCACGGATGACGCCGAGGGCTGCGGCAACTGCAGCAACTGCCTCACGCAGTTCGAGGTCGAGGACGTCACCGATATGGCCCGCGCCGCCGTGCGCTACGTGGCCACGCGACCCATGCGCTTTGGCAAGTCGCTCATCGCCGACGTGCTTCACGGCGGCAACACCGAGCGCATTCGCCAGATGCATCTGGACGAGGATCACGGCTACGGTGAGCTGTCGAGCGAATCGGCCGGGCGCATCAAGGACATCATCGGCCAGCTGTGCGGCCGCGGTTATCTGGCCACCTCGCAGGGGCAGTACCCGGTTGTGGGCCTGGGTCCGCGTGCCGGCGAGGCCGAGGACGAGGCGTTCGCCTTTACCGTTAAGCGTCGCGCGTCCAAGCGCAAGGCCTCGGCCCGCGCCCGCCGTGCGGTGGATCTGCTGCGCGAGGAGGCCGAGCTGGATCAGCGCCCGCGTGTGGGCGACGATGCCGAGCTGTTCGAGCGCCTGCGTGCCCTGCGCAAGGAGATCTCGACCGAGCTGGAGATGGCGCCGTACATGGTCTTTTCCGACAAGGCGCTGCGCGGTCTGTGCCGTCTACGCCCGCAGACGCGCGACGAGCTTATCCAGGTCAACGGTATCGGCGAGAAAAAGGCCGACGCCTTTGGCGAGCAGTTTATGGCGGCGATTGAAGAGTTTGAGTCCGAGCATGCACGGAATGGAGCATAACGATGTCATCCGACGATAAAACCGAGCGCACTGAGGTGTCCGCTGTGCCGCTGTACCAGCAGGTTATGGACGACCTAAAGGGCGAGATCGCGCGCGGCGTGTATGCATCCGGCTCGCGCATTCCTTCCGAGATGGAGCTCGCGAAGTACTACGGCGTGGGACGCATCACCGTGCGCCGCGCTATCGAGGAACTGTCGCGCGCGGGGCATCTCAGCCGCCAGCAGGGGAGGGGCACGTTTGTGTGCGCGCCCAAGCTCAAGCGCAAGATTGTCCAGAAGGGTGACGTCCAGAGCTTTTCCGAAGGTTGCGCTGCCAACGACATGGTGGCCGGAGCACGCCTGGTGTCGCGCACGGTGGTTGCGGCGACGCGCGAGGACGCGGCGTTTTTTGGGATGGAGCCCGGCTGCGAGCTCATCGTTGTCGAGCGCGTGCGCACGGCAGACGGCGTGCCCGTCATGCTCGAGAACAACGCCTTTGTGCTGGCCGACCATCCCTATTTGCAGACGCTTGCCGACAAGGACCTCACGGACAATTCCATCTTTGCGCTCGTTGCCGAGCATTCGGGCCGCGCGCCGCTCAAGTCCGACCCCTGTACTGTGGAGATTGCGCTTGCCGATGCTCAGTCGGCCTCGCTGTTGGAGGTGCCGGTCGGCGAGCCGCTCTTCTATATGGAGGCATACTTTACCGATGCGGACGGGCGGCCCTTGCTGCTCGGACGCCAAAAGATCGTGGGCTCGCGCTACGTGTTCGACATCTAACGTCCACAGATAGAACAATATAGAACAAGTTTGGTGAAATGACTTCACGGGTGTCGTCGTGCGTGCTATAAATAGGACAACATAGAACGACCGCAGGTACGAGCTGCCGTCGTTCAAAACCGCCACACAAGGAGGAGCATCACCATGAACGCACACGATCTGATTCAGGAAATTATCGAGCGCAAGGGCAAGATCGAGAACGTCTTTTGGATCGCCTGCGGCGGTTCGATGATCGACCTGATGCCGGCCAACGAGTTGCTCAAGCGCGAAGCAGCCACGTTTACCTCGACGGTCTACACGGCGCGCGAGTTTTGCCTGATGGCCCCCAAGAGCCTAGGGCCGAAGTCGCTCGTCATTGCCTGCAGCCACAGCGGCAACACGCAGGAGGTCGTCGACGGCTGCGAGATGGCGCTGGCAGCCGGCGCCGAGGTTGTTGCCATGACCGACTGCGAGGGCTCCAAGATTGACAACGGCAAGTGGACCACCTGGGTCTACCCGTGGGGCGAGG
>DXLT01000057.1:3526-4968 GCA_019414555.1 Collinsella sp. | reverse complement strand
TCACAGGCCGAGGTACCGCAGGGTATCGGCGTCCTGATGGCTGCCGAGCTGCTCGACCAGCAGGAGGGCTACGAGGCGCTTGCCGACATGTACGCCGGCCTTAAGCAGATGGATGCGCTGCTGCCCGCTGCCCGCGAGAAGGTCAACGCCGAACTGGGCGATCGCTTTGCCGAGCTCTGCCAGCAGCACAAGTTCTTCTATATCCTGGGATCCGGCCCCAACTTTAGTCAGACCTACGCCATGGCCATCTGCTCGCTCATGGAGATGCAGTGGCAGCACTGCTGCTATATCCACTCCGGCGAGTACTTCCACGGCCCGTTCGAGGCCACCGAGCCCGGCGTGTTCTACTTTGTGCAGCTTGGCGCCGGCGAGTGCCGCCCCATGGAGGAGCGCGCACTTGCGTTCCTCAACACGCACACCGATACGATTATGGTGCTCGACGCCCTCGAGTACGGCGTAGGCGACGTGCCCGCCAGCGTGCGTTCGTACCTGGAGCCGATCTTCTTCTACAACATGAGCTGCGAGCTGCGCGCCGCCCGCGGCAAGGTGTTCGACCACAGCCCCGAGGTTCGTCGCTACATGGGCGTCGAGCAGTACTAGGTAACGGGGAAAGCGATTTTTCACGACGGGGCCTTCGCCAAACGAGGGTCCCGTTTGCGTTGCGGCGCTCCGTCCCAGCTGTCGAATAACGAAGTCAAATACTTTTCCCGGAAGTGAACGACCTATTTTGGACCCCCGAAGCATCCACACTTTTTGGTGCCAAAACCGCAGGAAAAACTCGGCGAAACCGCAGGAAACGGCGTCTGAAAAGTGTCGATGCTTCGGGGGCTCGTTTTTGCTCGTTCACTTCGCGGAAAAGTATTTGATCTAAATCTGCAAGCGTGTCGCGTGAGTCAAAAAAGCGGGCCGCGCCGGGGATTTCCGGCGCGGCCCGCTTTGCATGGCTCTTAAATTCACGGGGATGCGGCGATTGGCGTCCTACTTTGCGTCGTAGGCCTCGGCGTCCCACCAGTCGAGCTGGGCGATGTTGTCGCGGATGTGCTGGCAGCTCTTGTGGAAGCCCTCGAGCTCGTGCTCGGACAGGTCCAGCGTGTAGACCTCCTCGACGCCCTCGGCACCGATCACGCACGGCAGGGAGGTAAAGATGCCCTCCTCGCCATACTGGCCGGTCATAAGCGTAGAGGCCGAAAGCACGGCGTGCTCGTTGTGCAGCACGGCGGCGCAGACGCGCGCGGCGGAGTTGGCGACGGCGTACTCGGTGCACTGCTTGCCGGCGTAGGTCACATAGCCGCCCTTGCGTGCAAGCTCCTCGACCTCCATGTGGTCGAAGGCGTACTTGTCGGGGTTCTCGGCCTGGAGTTCGTTGAGGCTCTTGCCGGCGATGGTCGCGGCCTTAAAGGCGGCCAGCTGGCTAAAGCCGTGCTCGCCGATCATGTAGGCGT
>DXLT01000057.1:0-3426 GCA_019414555.1 Collinsella sp. | reverse complement strand
GCGGCCTTAAAGGCGGCCAGCTGGCTAAAGCCGTGCTCGCCGATCATGTAGGCGTCGATAGACTTGGGGCTCACGCCGACCTTCTTGGAGATCTCGGTGCGCAGGCGGGCGGAATCCAGACCGCAGCCCGAGCCGATGATCTTCTTGGGATCGTAGCCGGTCAGGTGCCACAGCTCGGTGCACACGACGTCGCAGGGGTTGGAGATGCTCACGAAGATGCCGTCAAAGCCGGCGTCGACAATGCGTTTGGCAAAGGTGCGGGCGGCGTCGGTGGTAAAGAACAGCTCGCCGTCGCGGTTGCCGGCGGCCAGCGCGACCTTGCCGGCGGCGTTGACGATGACGTCGCAGCAGGCCAGTTCCTCGTAGTGGTCGTAGCAGTTGACGATTTTGGTGTTATACGGGACAAACGAAAGGGAGTCGCGCAGGTCCTGGACCTCGGACGTCACCTTGGCCTCGTTGATATCGCACAGGTACAGCTCGTCGGCAATGCCCTGCATGAGCAGGCTGTTGGCGACATGTGCTCCTACGTGGCCCTGGCCGACCACACCGATCTTACGCGTCTGGTACATATATGTATCCTTTCGGCCGAGTTTTTCGCGTCGAACCATTGTAGCGTCCTGTTGCCACTTTGCTAGGCTAAAGCGCCACAGATTTTTGGGACATGCCGTAATCTCTACTTTTGGAGTGATTTGGGCCGCTGACGGCATCGCTGGGCGATGTGCTCGCGCGGATGGGGCCGGTCGTTGTACCATAGCTGCAACTGACTCGTAAGGAGCATCCATGCCTATTCGCATCCCCGACGCCCTCCCTGCCGCCGCGCAGCTCGAGAGCGAGAACATCTTTGTTATGACCGAGTACCGCGCGCTGCACCAGGACATCCGCCCGCTGCGCGTGCTCATCCTCAACCTCATGCCCACCAAGATCGCCACCGAGACGCAGATCATGCGCAAGCTCTCCAACACGCCGCTGCAGGTGGAGGTGGATCTGCTGCGCACCAAGACGCACGAGGCCACGCACGTGAGCGCCGGCCACCTGGAGACGTTCTACCGCACCTTCGACGACATCCGCGACATCCACTACGACGGCCTGATCATCACGGGCGCGCCGGTGGAGCAGATGCCGTTCGAAGAGGTCGACTACTGGCGCGAACTCTGCCAGATCATGGACTGGTCCACCACGCACGTGCACTCTACGCTGCACATTTGCTGGGGCGCACAGGCGGGCCTGTATCACCACTACGGTATTCAGAAGTATGACCTGCCGGCAAAGGCGAGCGGCGTGTTCGAGCATTATCTGGTGAAGCCGCAAAGCCCGCTGGTCCGCGGCTTCGACGACCGTTTCTATGCCGTGCATTCGCGCAACACCGATGTGCGCCGCGAGGACGTGGAGGCCGAGCCGCAGCTTGAGGTCGTGGCCGTGTCCGACGAGGTGGGCCTGTACATCGTCAAGTCGACCGACAGCCGTCGCTTCTTTGTCTTTGGCCATCCCGAGTACGATACCGACACGCTGCGCCTTGAGTACGAGCGCGACGTGAAGCGTGGGCTTAATCCGGAGGTGCCGGCACATTACTTCCCGGGCGACGACCCCACGGCCGAGCCGCGCAACGTCTGGCGCAGCCAGGCTCAGCTGTTCTACACCAACTGGCTCAACTACTACGTCTACCAGACCACGCCCTACGACCTGGCCCGCGCCGGCGAGGAGCACTAGGCTGCGATGGTACTGCTGTAGCCGTGGCTGATGTGGCGGCGATTAGGCGCTGATGATGTGGGGTAGCGGCAGGTCGTGAGCGTCGGTGGGAACGCGGTCGACACGCTGCTCGTCAAAGGCGATGCCGATGATTTGGCATGCGGGCGAGAGCATGGGCAGATAGCGGTCATAGCAACCGCCGCCGTAGCCCAGGCGCGCGCCGGTTTGGTCGAAGGCCACGAGCGGCACGACGATCATGTCGAGAGCTTCGGCAGGCACGATAGGGAAGTGGTTGCTGTCGATGTCCGTGGCCGCGAAGGCCCGCGTGGGGTGGGCGATAAACGGAGCCGCGGACGCATCGTCGGCGGCAACTGCCCGCATACACATGCGCTGGCCACAAGCCACGGCGTCTGTTGCCGAGAGCATGCACGGATAGGCCACGCGCCAGCCGCGCGCGGCGGCCGCAGCGGCAAACGCGGCAGGGTCTGCCTCGGAACCCATCGCGGCATAGACGGCAACGATGCGCGGCGCCGCGGCATCCAAGCGGCCCAGCAGCTCAACCAGCCGCGCACAGATATCAGCAGACTTCGCCGCCCGCACATCCAAATCAATCGCATCGCGCCGGGCAATCACCGCTCGCCGCAATTTAGCCTTGTCCATCCCAACCTCCTCTAGCAAACCTGCCAAAAAGGGACAGGTTTATTTTGGCGGGTTTTATCTGGGTAAACAGCAAAAACAACCACGAAGGGGACACATGCACCTTCGTGGCGGTCTGTGCCGTGATGGGCGTCTGCGGCGGTTTGTCTCGATCTGTAACAGTAACTCGGCAAAATTGGACTTAGATGTTACAGATTGAGACAAAGAGTTGGTGCCGTTCGGGAACGTCTCGATCTGTAACATCTGGAGCCGATATTGCCGTCTAGATGTTACAGATCGAGACAAACCGCCGCGGTGGGCTGCGCCGCCCCGCTCAGGCCGCAGAAAAAAGGTAGATTTTCGGGCATGTCCCAAAAATCTACCTTTAGTGCCTTAGCCTAGCAGGTCGACTACGTTGAAGCCGGCGTTGCTCTTGGCGATGACTTCGCGGCCGCCAAAGACGCAGGTAGGCGACTCGGCTGCGATGCGCGTCACATCGGCGCCGAGCGAGCGCAACTCACCGGGCGTGGCGGCGAGCATCTGGGCGCGACGCTCCTCGCGCGCATGCGGATCGAGCCCGGCCAGGTAGGTCGTGTTGCGGCGCTTGGTGAGCGCGTACGGCTTCACCGGCGCGTCCATGCCGCTTACGCAGCTCACGATAAAGCCCTCAAAGGCGGCTTCGTCGGGCTCAAAGCTGCCGAGCCATTCGCCTGCGCGCTCCACGCGCTCAATCGAAGGATCGATCGCCGGGTCGCGGTAGGTGTAGAACGCCGTCTGGCGCTCGCCGGCTGCGCGGAATCCGCAGCCGTACGCACCGCCCTTCACGCGAATCTCGTTCCACAGGTAGTCGTAAGAGAGCGCGTTGGCAGCCACGGCCCAAGCGCCTGTCACGTCAATGCCCAGGCGACGCGGATCGCACGCACGCGCGGCAAAGCAGATGTCGCTGGGGATCACGAAAGCCTCGTGGCGGTCGCACGGCGCCGGCACCACGAGCGCGTTGCGGCCGGCATCGGCGCCGTCGCCCGTGCCAAGCCCCAGGTCGCCCGCGGCATCCCAGTACGCGTCAAAGTCTTCGTCGCTGCCGGTAAAGCTCGCCATGCAGCC